>JBHLPJ010000099.1:0-5043 GCA_048939565.1 Promethearchaeota archaeon | reverse complement strand
ACATCTATAGCCTTCACTGTTCAACCTCCGACCCGGGGTTTATATAGCGGAACGGGGGAGGCCTCTCACCCGCTCAGTTATTAGGGGGATATATTGACTCTTAAAAACCTATCTGTGAATTGAGCAGAATTAGGGTGTAGAAAAAGAGCTTATAATTCTTCTTGAGACTTCTCTCCAGAAGAAAGACCACATTTTGGGCAAAACTTAGCTTCAACCGGAATTAGATTGCCACAATTTGTACATTCTTTTACATGTTTTTCTGTTTTCTCAGGACTGGCTGAAGATAGAGTGCCTGGAGTGAATCCCATAAGCTCATCGATAGCTTCCATCTCCAGAGGAGATAGTCTGGGCGGTGGTGGATGGAGTAAAATGCTTACCAACATCAATATGCCAGCAGCAATAACAATATAAAAGCCAAAACTGAAATTCGCCAGCCCTTCGACAGTAGCACCCCCTACATATAATTGGAAGTCTGTACCGATGACATCGATAAATGTCACTGACCACATCGCAACGCCTAACAGAACAGTCAAGGCACCAAAACCTAAGGCCTTTTTTCCGTCTTCTCTTAGAGCACCAGCTAAAGACAAAACCGGACCGATCACACAGGGCATCATAAATGAAATCACTGAGATAATTGGCCAGAGAAGGAAGCCAACTGAGCCAGCATCGCTATATCCAATTCCCCAGGGATAAAACCCCATATCTACAGATTGCTGTCCGTTTTGTGTGAATGTTGCCAGCATTGTCATCCATGGAAGTCCTACGGGAATAAAGCCAAGTATGGAAGCGATAAAACCCAGCTTATTCACTATTCTCACGTCGACCAACTCTTGAGCGAATTAGATACTTGATAGCCAAATATGCTTTTAACCTTGTTGGCTGGAATTATTTTTTTGAAAAGCGAGGATAGAGGTTAAGAAGTATCCGAATTCGTTCTCTTTGTATATCTCCAATTCTTAACCATGTAAACTAGTTCTCCAAGGTTGAGTGGAATCGATGAAGATGAAGTCTACATCGGAGTGCTCCAATTGAAGAAGTTGCAGCAATCTGCGCATGCCAGGATTCTCAGTTGCATAACGTGTTCCATTGATCAGGTTCATTTTCAATTCTTCAGCAAGTCTAGCGTCATCGTGACTAGCCTCTCCGGTGAGGTATGTGTTTACGCCTAGATATTTTGCCTCTTTGAGCCATTCATACTTTCCCCCGCTTCCACATACAATACATACCCTATTAACAGGACTGTCGGCTTTACCCACGTAATCTATTGCTCTTAGATTCAGCTTGTGAGCTATTTGCTCCAAGAAAAGCTCCAACGACATTTTCTCTGATAAAGGCTGACATATTCTTCCCAGCGGTATTTGCTGATCTCCATATGATGGCTGAAACACGTCTAGCTTCTTGAGTCCAAGAATATCAATAAGAGTATCAGTTATCCCGTTTTCAGCCGATATCCAGTTAGTATGAACACAGAAGAGGGTACTTCTCTTTGCTCCAAGAAGCTCAATTTTCTTCAAAAGCTCATCCGAGATACTCTTCGCTAATGACAACGAGAGCGGATGATGTGTTATGATCAAATTTGCTTTTGCCCGAACGGCCTCCAAAATTACCCTAACGGTGGGATCCAAAGAAACAACGCATTTTTTAACGGTAATTCTTGCCTGCTCGCCGGGATCCACTATTCCCACTTGAACGCCTACTGGGTCGTCCAAATATGCCAGTGCTCTGGGAGCAAGAGTCTCGACGGTCTGTAATATATCGCTCAGGCTGGCCATCTAGGATTCCTCAAGTTGTTCTGTTCTTTTTATCTTTCTCAGTTGACTCTTTAGCCGCTTCCCGTGTCGCTCAAGTCTCATATCTCGAGCATGTGGGTTTTGTCGCTTTCTTAGACGTTTGAGTTCCTGTTTAATTCTCCGTTCATCTTTTGGTTTCAAGCTCTACGTCCTCCAACAATTAGATGAATATTGGCCTCATAGACAAATTGATTGGGAGAGTCTGCTGTTCAAAAGGTTTATCTTTTATTTTCTCAGATATTTTCGATACGAGTTGTTCAATTGTTAATTCTTCAATAAATGCTTTGTCCGCGGTAGATTTAGCTCTGACTCGAACCATAAGAACTTTTTTCTCAACTTCCTTATCTCCGACTATTACAATATAAGGTACCCAGTCCTTCTGCTCAGCGTCCATGATCCGCTTGCCTATGGTCTTCTTTCTGTCATCAACATCTGCTCTAATATAGGCCTCCCTTAGATGCTTTGCAACATTAAGACTGAATTCCGCATGTCTGTCCGCTACAGGTATTAATCTTACCTGAGTCGGAGACACCCATAAAGGCAAAACAGGCAGTCTATCTTTCGAGGCCATCTTAGAAGCATTCTCTAACATCGCGTAGATGAGTCGTTCAATGCTGCCGACAGAACTGTGCACAATGATACACCCCTTTTCAGAACCGTCTTCATCAACGTAGGTTATTCCGTATCTCTCAGCATCTTCAACATCCAGTTGAACAGTTGAGAGTTGCGCATTTCCGCCTGCAGCATCTATAACTTGATATTCAGACTTTAGAGCCCAATAGTGCTTCATTTCTGGCAAAAGTTCAATAAGTGCTGCCCTTCCTGCCTCCTTAACCAAGGAATTCAGAAAATGTCTTCCTTTTTCATAATATTCTTCAACAACCCTGAATGCCAACACGTAATCCAATTCTAAACCTTTGAGCAACTTATCATAGAATATGGTAAGAGTTTTAAATTCCTCTACTCCTTGATCAAAGTCTCTGCAAAAACAGTGTATGTCCGGCATGGTAAACGATCGGAGTCTTCTTAACCCTACACATTCTCCACGCTTTTCAAGACGAAATGAAGGAGAGAGCTCAAAGATACGCACGGGGAGTTGCCTATAGCTCATTTGTACATCTTTCATCATTCTAAACAGACCAAAATCACCGGCGAATCTAAGCAAAAGTGTCTTCTTACCTAGCTTTATTCGATAATCCTTCTCTACAAATTTCTCAGCCTGCTCCCGAATATCCGGTACATCATAGCGGTACATGAGGGGTGTTTCGATAGTAATAGCGCCAAGCCATTCAGTTGCCGTCGAAGTGGAGTAATCCTCGAGTAGCTTTTTTAGAAAAGCTCCCTTAGGATACCATCTAAAATGACCTACATCACTTGCGGGTTCATAATCAACTAATTCTAATCTGCGCATTAGCGGAATATGTGGAGGCGATTCGCGAGGTATCTCGCCTATCTCTTCGCTAGTAATGAATTGCCTTAGTTGCGGATCTTTTTTTACCGGTGGACAAGAATCAATGTCATCTAGGCTTAAAGGATACTCTTTGCCGTCGGGTGCTATGATTATGTAAGAACCCATACCAGTAATATCCCCCTCCAATGTTGCCAAGATAGTATGAAAAGACACTTAAAAAATAATCGGTACTCCATCATTCTGATTAAGGCCACAAAAAAGCAAGATGTGGTGGGCCCGAGGGGAGTTTCGGTTTCACTTATGTGATACCTTCGAACCCCTGATCTCAACCTCCGCAGGGTTGCGCCCTATCCAAACTAGGCCACGGGCCCTTACAAGTCTTTACCACTTTTGCAGTAATAAGCTTTTTAGTAGCAGAAGAAGGAGGCTTTGTTTGCATGATAATGGTTTTAGCCTCTTTGCGCTGTGGCTTGTGAAGAGAAACATTTATCTAAGCATTAGTTATTCGCTTATTGATGTTTTTTGGTGCGTGAAGCAGATTTGACTCGTGCGATAATCAGAGTTAAAGGGATTGTCCAAGGTGTAGGTTTTCGCCCCTTTGTCTTTAGAATTGCTAATGCAAATGACCTGGTCGGTTTTGTTCGAAATAGAGGAGATGCTGGAGTAGAGATCGTGGTGGAGGGGGCAGAAGAAAGCATCCATAAGTTCTTGCATGAACTTAAGTGGAAAAGACCTCCCATAGCCAGAATTGATGACATAGTTGTAGAATATTCTGAAAAAAAGAGAGAATTCAAAGAGTTTAGCATATATGGAAGCTTAAAGAGTGGCGATCTTAGGGGTTCTATCATACCACCGGATGTTTCTATTTGTGATAAGTGTTTGAATGAACTTAGAAACGTGAATGACAGAAGGCATGATTACTTTTTCATCACATGCACTGATTGTGGACCAAGATATACGATAATCGAGGGGTTACCTTATGATCGCCCTACAACAACTATGCGAAGTTTTTCCATGTGTGAGGAATGTGAAAGGGAATATAAAGACCCAGATAATCGGAGATTTCATGCTCAAACCGTAGCATGCCTAAAATGTGGTCCCAAGGCATTTTTAACGGGGAATAAAGGAGAACCAATAGATGCCAGGGATCCAATTCGGGAAGCTGGAAAGCTCCTAGCAGAGGGACATATTCTGGCAATCAAAGGAAATGGAGGTTTCCATATAGCTACCTCGACAACTAAATCAAGACCAATTCTTAGATTGAGAAGAATAAAGAATCGTCCGCACAAACCGTTCGCAATAATGTCCCCTTCCATTTATAAAATAAAATCCTTTGCGAACGTTAGTGCTGCCGAAGAGGCGTTATTAACCTCCCACATCAAGCCAATTATACTGCTGAGGAAGAATGAGAATTACTACCTTTCTGAGCTGATCTCGCCTGATTTACACACAGTTGGCGTCATGCTTCCCTACACAGGACTTCATGCCATGCTGTTTGATGAAGTTAAAGAGCCAGCACTTCTAATGACGAGCGCAAACCCCTCAGATGAGCCGATTGTGGCGGGAAACAAAGAAGCACTTGAAAGGCTTGGATCAATTGTAGACTTCTTTTTATTCCACGACAGGGATATTGCTCAACGCTGCGATGATTCAGTGGTTAGATTCGTCGATGGAAGGAGTACGTTAATTCGTCGGTCTAGAGGATACATTCCTGAGCCAATTTATCTGGAGCAAAAGACAGATTTCTCTGTTTTGGGTGTGGGTGCAGAAGAGAATGTTGTATCCTGTTTGCTCTCCAATGGTAAGGCTTTTAGATCGGAAGAGCGTCGTGTAGGGAAA
>JBHLPJ010000098.1:0-5089 GCA_048939565.1 Promethearchaeota archaeon | reverse complement strand
TGATCACACAAATAATTTTCAGATTCTCCTTTTCCATGGTGATTAATCTTTTTCTGGTCTACGCTTTCTATAATCTTCAGATTGGAGGTACGCCCAACCCGATATTAGACCCGAACCAAGACCCAGCCCTTCAACTTGCCCGTGAAAGATGGGGCTTCGTTTCGATTGCAGTGGTCATAGCCATGATCATTACTTCTCTGCCGGTCGGGAAGTTGATGGACAAAGTTGGCAGGAAAATCCCATTACTTCTATCCAATATATTATTGGTTCCCTCCTTGCTAATCTTCATATATGGGGATTATCTGCTTCTCTACGTTGCAATGATTCTCATAGGGATTGTACGTCTTCTTGCTTTCTCAGCCTATCAGGCCTTATTTGCAGATTTTGTGCCACAAGAACTGCGCGGAAAGGTCACAGGCTCAAGGAATTTCTTTGCCTACATATTTATGGCCATTGGAGGATTGGCCGGCGGGATTTTGTATGATACAGTATCCCCCCAACTTCCATTTCTTTTCCTTATCCTTCTTTCTGTCCCCTCCATAGTCATTGTTGCTTTTCGCATACATGAGCTCAAGCCAGAGGAAAGACATATCTAGGCGAACAAATGCGGGGGAGCCAATGCTCTTTTCTTTCTAAAATCTCACTTTCATCCGTGATTCCGTTCCTTATTTGGATTCATGATACAGGAACGGATTCGACTAAGGAAAAAGAAATGGGTCCAAAAAAGGCGACCCTGTTCATATCTTAGGAGATCTTGACTCTTTTGCCTGTGATCATGTATACAACTCGACCGCCTATGGCACAAGCGTTGTCTGCCATTCGCTCCAGATAACGTGCCACAAGCAGAAGGCTTGTGGCATCTGAGATTATTTTGGGGTCTTCAATCATCATCGTGATCAGTTCGCGATATATCTGTTCAAACAGGCCGTCAACCAGGTCGTCTTTTTTGGAGAGTTGTGATATGCAGTCTCCAATGATTTCCTTTTCATAAGCTGTAATGATGCATTGTATCATCTCTTGGGCTGTCTTACACATACGAGGAATATCAATCAGGGGCTTTACATGGGGTTTATCAACTGTTTCTATATTTATCCTGGCAATGTTTCCGGCAAGATCGCTTATGCGATCGAAGTTGCCTATTATTTTTAGAGTAGTAGCGATAAATCTTAGTTCATCTCCGACGGGTTGCTGGAGTGCAATTAAATGCATACATCTACTCTCCAGATTTAGTTCCATCTCATCAATGTCTGCGTTGTTTTTGAGCACCTCATTCGATAACTTGACGTCTTTTTCTTCAAGAGACTCAACAGCATCTCTTACTGATCGTATAGTTCTTTTCCCCATTTTGACAACATCTTTTTTCAGTTTGTCGAGGTCCTCTCTATATCGTTTTCTTAGCAATCCAATTCCTCCTCATCCGAATCTGCCTGCAATGTAATTCTCAGTCAGAACTTGTTGCGGATTTTCGAAAAGTCTTGTCGTGGGGCCATATTCAATCAATTCTCCCAAATATAGAAAAGCCGTAAAGTCGGATACCCGTGCTGCTTGTTGCATATTATGTGTAACTATCACAATGGTCACGTTGTTTTTCAGTTCATGCATTAAGTCTTCAATCTTTGCTGTAGCAATCGGATCCAAGGCTGAACACGGTTCGTCCATCAACATAACATCGGGCTCTACGGCCAAAGTTCTGGCTATACAGAGCCTTTGCTGCTGACCTCCGGAAAGTCCTAGTGCATTATCGTTAAGTCTAGTCTTCACCTCGTCCCACAAGGCTGCTTGTTCTAAGCTCCCTTTGATTATATCCTTCAGAGCTTGGCGACTTCTAATCCCATGGATCTTGGGGCCATAAGCTACGTTTTCAAAAACTGATTTAGGAAACGGATTTGGTTTCTGGAATACCATACCCACTCTTTTCCTGAGAGCTACAACGTCTACACCGTTTTCAAGGATGTTCTTTCCATCCAGAAATATCTTGCCTTCAACACGAGCTCCGTCTAGATCTGACATTCGATTGAAAGTCCTTATGAGTGTAGTTTTACCACATCCTGAAGGACCTATTATGGCCGTAATTTTATTCTTTTTTATTGAGACGCTGACATTTTTTAAAACGTGATTTGTCCCAAACCAGAGATTGAGGTTCTTGGTTGATATCTTATCCCGAATCATCTTCTTATCCTTGATTGTTTCCATGATTTGAATAGCTTTCTTTTCTTCGATCAATTTCTTTTCTTCAATCATTCTAACCTGCCCTCTGAATCTGCAATCTCCTTCTTGCTCTATTCCTAATATATATTGCCAAACCATTTAGTGCAATTACTATCATTAGCAGGATTAAGCAACATGCATATGCTATCGGAAGCGTAACCTCTAGGATTGAAGACTGAAGCGTCAGATTATATATCGTATATGGAAGAACCATCGATGGCTTGAGAGGGTCGAAAACATATCCAGAAAGAGCTATAGCATATACAAAAAGTACTGGAGCAGTTTCCCCGCCTGCTCTGCTTAGACCTAATATTCCCCCAGTCATTATCCCGCCTATGGCGTTGGGAAGCACGTGATCTCTCACTGACTGCCATTTAGTTGCACCGAGTGCAAGAGCACCTTCTCTATATGATTTCGGAACCGATAGGAGAGCTTCTTGAGAGGCTGATATGATGACCGGCAGAGTCATAAGGGACAGTGTTAGCGCGGCTACAATAGCAGACTTAGGAAATCTGAGAATGAGTAGGAAGAACACAAACCCAAATATTCCATAGATTATTGAGGGAACGCTTGCCAGAGTGTTTATCGCGCTTCTAATTACTCGAGTAAAAACATTATCTCCAGCGTATTCGGTCAAATATATGGCTGCCAGTATTCCTATTGGCAAGCTAATCATCAGAGTGAAAACCATGACGTATATAGTCCCGAGAATGGCAGGTCCAACCCCCCATAACTCAGGATTGACAGGATTTGGTGTACCAAAAATAAGTGTTGGAGAAAGGGCACCTACACCGTTTATCACAATGGTTCCAATTATCCATACTAAGAAGAATAAGGGGATTGCAGTCACCAAACGCATGAACCAGAAGATGACCTTCTGCTTAGTATGTTTTGACATCATCTTCTTATTCTCCATCCTAATCTCTTTCCAATTACGGAAGTTGCAACCCAGTTAATCAATATCGTAATAACCAGAAGTACTAGGGCGAGTGCAAACATTGAATGATACCATATCGATCCTCGTGGTACTTCTCCAAAATCCCTGGCTATCAGTGCAGTCATTGCGGCGATTGCATCCAACGGATTAAAAGTGAGGTGGGTGGCGTTCCCAGTAGCCATAAGCACCGCCATGGTCTCGCCTATTGCTCGACCAAAACCTAATAAAACTGCTGTTACAATCCCTGGTTTGGCAGTCGGAAAGGTGACGTTCCTCAGGGTCTCCCAATCGGATGAACCTAAGGCATATGCCGCTTCTTTGTATTGACGAGGAACTGCAGAAAGGGCATCTTCTGAAATACTAATTATCGTTGGCAGAGCCATGACAGCGAGGATTACAGCGCCATTTAAAGCATTAAGCCTTTCTACAACAAGAGGGCCAAAGACTACAGATATTACGGAGGCGAGTACTATGAAGGCAAAGAATCCATATACTACCGAAGGTACTCCGGCCAATATTTCAATAAGGGGTTTTAGAATTTCTCTCTCTTTCTTGCGTGCCACCTGAGAGATATACATCGCACTAAAAACGCCTACGGGGATGGCTATTGCCAGAGCTATAATTGTAACAAGGAACGAACTCCAAAGAGGGGTAATAAGACCATACTTTGGATCCGAGGACCATGGCTTGAATTCGGTTCCGGCAAAGAATTCAATGGGATTAACCTGCAGAAAAAACGGAATTGATTCATAAAGTACGTAGGCAAAGATTAGAATCACGAATAGAACTGCTATAACGCCTGCTAGGAATAGTGCTTTTTCGATTAAGATCTCGCCTATCTTTTTTTTGGCTTTGGGTGTAGGTTCTGAATGAATGCTGTCATCGGCTTCTGAAGGATTTGAGGATTCTTCTTTCATATTTCGCTACTCCCTCGCCGGTGATGACGTTCCCGATTAGAAGTCTCCAAGTATATTAATCTTATTACAGATATCGAAATTCATAATAAAAACATATTCTTGGTGAAACTTTGTCACTCATATGATTCCGGTGAAAAACCTTTAAATACATATTACAGTCAAGGCAAACCTGCCAAGAATATTACTAACCCCAAGATTTGGATGCAGGTCATCTGAATCAAGATGCTTCATAATAAGGAGACCTATTAAATTGGGAGAAGAGATCAAGTTCGTGGAAGAAGTTGGAATATCCAGATCTTGGGTTGCCGTTCTTCTGATTATATCGCTTGGTGTTGGATTTACTGCTGGATGGATTTCTGGATCGTTAACAGGCTCACAAGGCGGGGGATTTTCAGCAACGATCAATATAGAAGGTTCGAACACTCTAATTGAGCTTCAAGAAACGTGGGGAATTTACTACATGGGCAATAATACTGGAATCCTTATAAACATTAACGGGGCAGGTTCGGCGGTAGGATATAGCCAACTGATTGACGGACTAATCGATATAGCTTCTGCCTCGAGACTCCCCAATTCTACAGAAAATCAAAGTGCAGCCACATATGGTGTTGAACTAAATATCATCCCAGTAGTCATAGACGGTATTGTTATTGTAGTTCATCCCAACAATGATATATCCAATATTTCGTTTAGCCTTCTAAGAGGGATATATAATGGAACTATCAGTGGTTGGACCGATGTCAATGCAAGCTCTAGCAGGGCTGGCAATTCAATAACGGCATATTCCAGAGATCCTGCTTCTGGAACTTTTGGGTTCTTTCAAGAACATGTGATGGAAGGCGATGACTATGGTGGTTCAATCCAGATGCTGGCCGGTAATTCGGCCATAATATCGGCTGTGGCTGCTGATGAGGATGGCATAGGGTATGTAGGTGCTGCATATGCCCGAACAATACAAGTAAGGGTAATCGATGTCAATAACCCGGATACGGGCAATCCGGTCGAGCCAACATTTGAGAACATTAAA
>JBHLPJ010000097.1:0-5148 GCA_048939565.1 Promethearchaeota archaeon | reverse complement strand
ATCCTGAACTGCTTTCAGCCGATAAAGAAGAGCACAATGAAATCTCCAGAGCCCTAAGGATGTTAGGAAAGGATGGTTTGACCTCCGAAGAATACGCTAACATCGCTGGAATCTCCAAAAAACAAGCAGAAGATGAACTGTCAAGGCTTCACGAAATCTCCTCATCTTTGAATGCAGGATTTAGATTCTTGGAGCGGGAAGGTTCACATTATTTCCTCATCGGTGATCGGAAAATAATCGGCTATATTATGTGCCGGCTGGAGAGAGGAAGATCAAGCTTTGATTCCATCTGGGTCGAAAGAGGACACGTTGTATCAATAGCGGTTGAGGATGCTTATAGAGGATATGGAATTGGCTCTGAGCTGATGAAAAGAGCGATGGATGAGATGAAGAAGGCGGGAGCCGCCGAATGTGTATTGGAAGTGAGGGTATCAAATGCTCCGGCCATAAACCTGTACAAAAAGTTGGGATTTGAAATCTCAAGAGTAATTAGCAGATATTATTACGACGGAGAAGATGCCTACATCATGGCAGCAAAAACTCATTAGGTGTACAAATCAGCTGTTTTACGAAGATTTGCATAATCGTGTCTGAGTTCTCTATTTTGCCAGAATAGGAAAGACGGAGTGAAAACAAAAAAAAAGAGATGATTAATATGTTTCTTGCTCGGTTTTAACGCCAGCCACTAGCAGTAACGAGGTAAACCAGACAGATTATTGACACCACTAATATACCAATGTTTAACCAAACTGCAATGCTTAGGCCAGTCAATCCTGCCAGGATGCCGCTTAAACCGATAGCCTGGTAGAGCCCGATGAAGGACAATACGGATGAAACGCAAATGATTAGTAGCAGAACTGCGGCAGCACCGGCTGCCCACTCTTGAGCTTGAAACAGACCAAATGCTATACCTAAAGCAATAAGACCGTAGATTATCTGGGTATATGCGTCTGCGCTCAACGCTGCGAGAGCCGCTAGAATCTCAGGTGGCAAGCCCGGAATCGAGAATGCTAGCAACGAAGCTGCTCCGACTGCAATTAACAGGATACCAACGATTGCCAAGATTACGCCAACGATTTTTGCTCCTACAAATCCCTCAGCCATTTCTTTTTCCTCACATTATTTATTTTGCTATCAGTTAAATGAACTCTCCCTTTTAAGCTTAACTAATTCGATTGAGAAGTATTGACCATTTTAGAGGTTATCGTATTAGAAGTCCTAATTTAAACCAGCGTATCGTGCACCGCCTATCTCCTGAGTCAGAACATCGACAATACCTAAAGATTTTTACATTGCATCGATTTATGAGTGAATAGAGCAAATTTCGCCAATTATTACCCCTCTATTGAGCAACATAGATAACATGGGTGAGTTAGATTTGTTTAAAATATTTAGAGAACTGGGGGGCACAGAATCGGAGTGCAAAATATGTGGCACCAAAAGCATTCTCATATCACGAGGCGTGGGTGTGTGCCTTGATTGTATGAGGAATAAACCGGAAGAGGCCTTGGTTTATACTTCTATGAAACATGCCGAGAGCAAAAAATATTATAATGCACCCAATCAACCCCCTAAGAAGGGCGCTAACTGTGGATTTTGTGTAAACAGATGTAGAATACCGTCTGGAGAGAAAGGATACTGCGGCATAGTCACAAATGTGGAAGGGAAGCTCGAAAGACTTGCCGGTACACCTGAAAGGGGGATCCTCTCATGGTATTATGACCCATTGCCGACAAACTGCGTTGCAGACTGGGTTTGCCCTGGAGGAACAGGGGCAGGCTATCCAAAATACGCCTACAGCTCAGGACCAGAATATGGCTATGCGAATTTGGCGGTGTTCTATGGAGCGTGCATTCCAGAGAACGAGAGAATATTCGTTATAGCAAAAGGAAAGCCTATGGTCGAGAATATAGGTACCCTAGTTAATGGTTTGATATCAGTTTCAGATTCTGAAAAGGTAAGAGATTTTGAAATATTGTGTCCTAAAGATGAATTAATGGTTCCTTCATTGAACTTAGAAAGACTGACTATGGATTACGTACCGATTAGTAGGATGTCGAGAAGACGATACAAGGGATCAATACTCACAATAAAACTTGAAACTGGGCGCAGATTTAGTGTCACAAGAGACCACCCGCTTATAGTATTTAGAGATGGGGGATTTCTTACTATTCCTGCAACAGATCTGAAAAAAGGAGATTTCATCCCTATCGCCAAGAGGATACCTCGAATCAAAGAGGGATTGGACGAGATAGACCTAATAGATGAAATTACCAAGAAAGGGTTTGACCACTCTATTATGGTCCACGGAGCCAAAAATCTGCTCTACGGCAAGGAAACATATAGAAAGTTAAAACAGATAGTCGGAAAAAAGTATCTTATTGATCATTGGAGAAAGTCGGATTCAATGCCCCTTTGGGTATTCAATCTCTTGGACAATGGTGTAGATAGAAGGTCCTTGAAAATCGGTATCAGATATGCAAGAATTGAAAACCTATTACCTGCTATTATACCCATAAGCATAGGATTAGCGAGACTGATTGGATATTACCTCTCTGAGGGGTATGGTTCTGGAGGCAGAGTCAGCTTTTGTGTAGGAATAAGCGAAAAGGATTTGGCCAAAGAAATTGAGGATCTACTTGGAGAGATATTCGGCACATCGGCAAGAACCAAGATTCGAAAATGGAAGGGAAAAGAAAGCGCAATCGTGGTCGATGCCAGAAGCAAAACGCTTGAATTAATATTTTTGAAAGTATTCGAAATGGGCAGCAATTCTTATAATAAGAAAATCCCGTGTTTTGCTTTCTCGGCAAGAGAGAGTTTCATAAAAGAGGTCATATTCACATACTTACTTGGAGACGGACATCTAAGACGCTCTGAAAGTTCTAAGAGACCTAGAAACAGCTTTATATTGATGTTTGGGACAGCCAGTAGCCAGCTATTCCACGGCATCATGATACTAATGCTCAGGTTAGGGATTCAGCTGACTTCTATTGGGGTAAATATTGGGGTAAATAGTAGCATATTTGAAGGAAAGATTCAGGGGGGAACAAATTATGCCAAATTATGGGACTGCTTTGAAGAACTATTCACCAGAAGAGGATTTAATAAATTAAATCCAACTCCAAGGGCTAGGGTTCCAATAGTTGACACATACCCAGTTTCTCTATTTAACCAGTCCCTTCCACTGAAGACTTGGAGTAAAAGGGTGAGCCTTCAGAGGCTACTAAGGAATTATGATACACTTCCTTCTGAGGTGAGGCATATCATCAATAGCGACATCCTATTGATTCGGGTTAAGGATATATGGAAAGAATCTTGCGATGGTTATGTATATGATCTTGAGTTGAAGGTTGACCCTTATCATAATTTCATGCTGGCATCTGGCATAATAATACACAACTGTTCCTTTGATTGTCTATTCTGTCAAAACTGGCACTTTAGGGAGAATACCAAGGAGTTAAAACCGCTTATGAGCTCAGAGGAATTGGCCAGAAAAGCTAAGGATAATGTTTCATGCATATGCTTTTTTGGGGGAGATCCGACTCCACAAATGCCTCACGCTCTGGAAACTGCCAAAATAGCAACTGGAAAGGCAGCTGAGGAGGAGAGGATATTTAGAGTTTGCTGGGAAACGAACGGTTCCATGAATTGGAGTCTTGCAAGAAAAGCAATGGAACTCTCTCTCAGAAGCGGGGGTTGTATGAAATTCGATCTAAAATGCTTTGACGAGAATTTGAATACTGCCCTATGTGGAGTTTCAAATGAATACACATTGCAGAATTTCAGACGCCTCGGACAGATGATAGATGGAAGACCTGACCCTCCCCCTTTGGTGGCGAGCACTCTGCTCATACCTGGTTATATTGACAAGGACGAGGTACAAAAGATTGCCACGTTTATAGCTGGAATAGATCCTGATATCCCCTATGCGCTACTGGGTTTCTTCCCTCACTATTTCATGAGAGACTTGCCCGCTACAAGTAAAAATCATGCTCACGAGTGTTTGGAGGCAGCTAAAGAAGCTGGACTGAAAAAAGTACGCATAGGAAATGTACATCTACTCTCAAGTGCGTACTGAGAAATTCTCTCTTTGAAGAGTCATCACAAAAGGGCACTAATTTCTATGATCTCAGCAATATCACTTTTTCGAGGATTTTTCGCCAGTAGTTTCTCTTTCAGTATCCTCTATCGGCTTTGTGAGATCTTCTTCGATTTGCTTTCGCAATCCATCCAGCCTACTTTCTATGACCGTTGAAATTTTCTCCAGTCTTTTGTTCATCCTGCTTTCAAACTCTTCCAGCCTTTTTTCAAAAGATTTCTGTGTTTTTTCTGAAGAGTCAAGTCTCTCTTTTACTGATTCAAGATGACCTGTGAGTTCCGTTGTCAATGCAGCTGTCATATCTATGACTCTTTCAACATCTTTGCGCATTTCCGGGACTACCTTGTTTAGGTTCTCATCTATTGTGCCAACCATGCTTGCTTGCCGTGACATTGTGGTAACCAAGTTACCAAGCTTTTCTTCTGATTCACCCAGCCCTCCCACGTTTTCTCCAAAATTCTCGATATGGGATGAAAGGTTGCTGACCTGTGTATTTAGGTTATCGATCTGAGTATACAGATTCTCAAACTCTTGAACCACTTTGTCAAAGTAAGCAATTTTTAGTCCTTCTAAATCCTTGCTCATCTTTCCTGAATCTTCGGTTAACTTAGTCAAATGCTCTTCAGATTTCTGCACAAAATCAGATAATGAGCTTTTTAGATCGTTAACTACTCCCGAGAATTCATCCAGCCTAGTATCCGAAGATGAGGTGAGCTGCTCCAAATCTGATTCAAGCTTCCGCATTACGGAGGCTAGCGCACCTATTAAGTTATCAAATCCTTTCTGCAGTTCGGCTTCAATACTTTCCATCTTATTGCTTTCACTCAAAACCTTATACCCCCACTTATCCAGGGAACGATTCTTTTCATCTTTATTTTGAGATTTAAGGTATAAAAACTTAATTGGAATAAGGCTAAGCTCTAACTTGGAAACGGAGAGATCATGATTTTCTCAATTTGTGTTTGACCCCAGATAAGCAGAAATGGGACGCAGCTACTTCGAATTATTATGGGAACCAGCAGAATAGAATAGTTACTGCTGTATAC
>JBHLPJ010000096.1:0-5194 GCA_048939565.1 Promethearchaeota archaeon | reverse complement strand
CTTGTGTGTCCAATGTCCAATTTCGCGGACAATGAGTCTCAGGTGGGATCATTATTGTGTTCAGGGCAAGGCAATGGAACTCCCTGAGGCAGAAAAACGCTGAATCTTATGATTACGCTGTCTTCCTGAGAAAATAGTAGGAAGCATAGTCTATCAAAATTCCAGAGTTATTTCAAAGGATTTGCACTGACATCAACGTAGTTAACTGTATTCGATTTCTCATGTTCATTAAGGCATATCTTTTAAGAAAAAGAATCTGCAGTTGAAGCTCCTTTGGAGAATACGCACTTTTTTTTGTTATTCATTAGAAAGATAATACAACTTAAAAAAATAGAAGAAGAAATCATTTGCTTCTTCATCTGTAAGGCGCATATTCTCTTCCAAGTAAGCTCATTCCTATTGTAAGCTTCTGAGCTTCAAGTGTTCCTTCAGCCATACCCATTCCAAAGGCGTTTCTAACAGCCATATGCACATCAAATTCTGTTGTGGTTCCAGTTGCGCCGTGCCAGTTCATAACATCTATGCAGGCTTTCCCACAATCCATGGATGCCACCAGCTTAGCTTCTGATGCAGCCATGGAGACCTCAAAGGAAGTAAAGCGTCCAGTTTTGTCCATTTCTTCGTGCATCCAAGCTGCCCTGTAGGCTAACCATCTTGCAGCTTCCCATCTGGCATAGTCCTCAGCCAGTTGGAACTGTAACCCCTCAAAACTCCCTATTGCACGACCAAAAGCCTTGCGCTGCTGAAGATAATCTATGCCCATCTCCAGAACTCTCTTGGTAGCCCCAATCATGCCCATAGTCACAGGAATTCTTGTTGTAACAAAGCTTTCCATCGTAAGGTATATCCCTTTATTCTCCTCGCCTATGAGATGATAGCTTGGTACTCTGACATTTTCGAATACTATTCCCCCCAAGGGTAACCCTATTGTCTCAAACTCCAATGTTTTTATTCCTTCGCTGTCTATGGGGACGTAAACCACACTCATACCCTTGTATCCGAGTTCTGGCGTCGTTTTTCCGGTAACTAGATGACCCCCACCAAGCAATTCGGCTTCAGCCACATCACTAAGGTATTGCTTTTCCCCATTTATGATATAGTCATCTCCATCCTTCTTCATGGTGGTCTTGATTGCAGCTACATTGGTTCCACATCCAGGTTCTGTTGCGGCAACTCCTAATACTGCCTCTCCCTTAACGATTTTCGGCAAAAGCTTCTCCTTGAGTTGGTCGGTTCCAAACTTAGCTACAGTGTAACCCTCGGTGAAATTCAGCAGAAGAGGTATTACTGATCTCCCGCTTAAGTCCGCTTTGGCCAATTCTTCTATTGCAATTACACAAGTAATCCAGTCGGCATCAGCTCCACCATATTCCTGCGGAATCTTTAAGCCCGGCAACCCAAAATCCGTGAGTTTCTTATAGACTTCCTTAGAAATACTGTTACTTTTAAACATCTCAGTGGCTATTCCTGAAATGTTCTTCTCCAGATACTCCCTCAGGGACTTCCTGAATATTTCTTGCTCTTCGGTAAAGCCAAAATCTGGCATCACCACTCCTCCTGTTCTTTAAAACTATTCTATGCTATTATTGTTATTGAAAAGCTTTTTCTATGGTGTTATTAGAAAAACTTATGAATGACTTGAATAAACAGCTTCAAAATGTTTCACAAGCTGTGAGGTAAGCAAAATGAACATTCTCGTTTGCATTAAGCAGGTTCCCGAAGTTACTGAAGTGAAACTTGATCCGGTAACCCACACTTTGATAAGAGAAGGTGTCCCGAGTATTGTGAATCCTTTTGATGAGATTGCGGTTGAAGAAGCAATCAGGATTAAGGAGAAGCTCGGTGGTGAGGTCACAATCATAACCATGGGTCCTCCGCAAGCAAGGGATGCCCTCCTTAAGTGTTTGGCGATGGGAGCTGACAAAGCGATACTCATTACCGATAGAGCATTTGCAGGATCAGATACCTGGGCCACTTCATACACGCTATCCCTGGCTGTAAAAAAACTGAAATATGACATTATCTTTTGCGGTCAACGGGCCATAGACGGTGATACAGCTCAGGTTGGTCCTGGACTTGCAGAACATTTAGGCATTCCCCAGATATCCCGTGTAAAGAAAGTTGAAATCGACCCAAAGAAGAAGAAACTAATTGCTCACAGAGAATCTGATGAAGGTTATGAAGTGGTTGAGGTGAAGCTTCCTGTGCTTATGATGGCTCTCAAGGGATTGAATGAACCTAGGCTGCCTTCCATTATGGGGATAATGTCTGCGAAAAAAAAGGAAATTCGGGAAATGCACGCAGAAGACATAGGTGGAGATTCCGATAATTTTGGGTTAAAGGGCTCACCTACTGAAGTCATCAGAACCTTCAGTCCCGAGAAAAAAAGCAGAGGAATGATTATCCAAGGTGAAGACCCAGATCAAGCTGCTAAAAAGCTTGCTAGGATTCTTATTGATGAAAGCATTGTGTGAAACCTCGAGAGAAGTGGCAGGTTATGATTAAAGTAATACTTGATAAATGTACTGGATGTGGTCTATGTGCCCCATCTTGCCCTTTTGGAGTAATAGAAATTGTGGACAAGAAAGCCAAGATACACTTGGAGGGCTGTACCCTCTGTAATGCTTGCGTTATTGTGTGTCCATTTGAGGCAATAGTGATTGAACGAGAGAAGGTTATTACTGATTTTTCGAAATATAAGGGCATCTGGATATTGGTGGAACATCACGAAGGCAAAATACGGGATACAACCTTGGAGCTCTTGACTGAAGGCAAGAGGCTTGCCAACGAGATCGGTGAAGAGGTTGCAGCTGTGCTAATTGGCAACAATGTAGCCAACATGATAGAGACTTTGACAGCCTACGGTGCCGACAAAGTATACCTTGTGGAACATGAGGAGCTGGAAAGGTTTACAGCTGATGGATATGGTACGGTTTTAACGGCCCTCGTAACCAAATACAAGCCATCAATTGTCCTGTATGGGGCAACACTAATTGGCCGTGAAGTTGCTCCTGTTATTGCCATAAGAGTTCGTGCTGGATTGACCGCAGATTGTACTAAGGTGAGCATAAACGAAGACAGGTTGCTGCTGCAGACAAGACCAGCCTTCGGTGGGAACATTATGGCATCAATAGTCTGCCCACGTACTCGCCCCCAGATGGCAACCGTCCGTCCACATGTTATTAAAAAAGGAGAACCGGATTTTACAAGAAAAGCGGAGATAGTACGTCAGGAAGTTGACATAAGCCCGAAGCTTATTAGGGCGAAGATCCTTGAGGTCATAAAAGAAGTAGTTGACAAGTCTGCAAACCTTGAAGAGGCAGATATAATAGTCTCTGGAGGCAGAGGGCTTGGCGCACCGGAGAACTTCAGACTTATAGAGAATCTTGCAGGTGTAATGGGTGCAGCTGTCGGGGCCTCACGTTCAGCGGTAGATGCAGGATGGAAGCCACACCACCACCAGGTCGGATTAACCGGGAAAACTGTAGCTCCTAAACTATATATGGCCGTAGGGATATCCGGCGCTATTCAGCATCTGGTGGGTATGCAGACATCTGACATCATTATCGCCATCAATAAAGATCCGGAAGCTCCCATCTTTGATGTAGCAACCTATGGCATTGTTGCGGATCTATTTGATGTGGTTCCTGTGCTTACGGAAGAGCTACGTAAGCATTTGGGCGATAGAGGTAATGGCAATAAATGACCAAGAATTACTGGGGGTTGAAAAATGGTAAACATGATAGTGTGTGTAAAACAAGCTTTAGATGTAGCTGATTTAAAGGTGGATCCCAATACCAGAAAGCCGAAAGTCGAAGAGACCCCGAGAAAAATCAGTGATTTTGACAAGAACGCACTAGAAGAAGCGATAAGACTCAAAGAGAAACACGGAGGAAAGATATCTGTGGTTACTCTTAGCGGGGTAAAGCTGACGGAAACGGTTAAGGAAGCACTTGCAATGGGTGCAGATGAAGCCTACATTTTGGACGATCAGGCTTTTGGGTGGCTAGACACCTTGGCTACCGCTCAGGTTTTGGCTGCTGCCATAAGAAAGATCGGAGAATGGGATCTTATTCTCTGTGGTGAAGCCTCGATTGATGGCTATTCCGCTCAGGTAGGACCCCGAATAGCAGAGGAATTGAACATACCACAATTGACCTATGCTAGAAGCGTTACTTTAGACGGAGACAAAATAGTGGTTGAAAAAAGCCTAGAGGATTTCTACGAGACTGCAGAAGCAAAAATGCCTGTACTAGTTACCGTCATAAAGGAAATTAACGAACCACGCCTTCCTACCTTAATCCAAATAATGGGTGCAGCCAAGAAGCCAATGACTACATGGAATGCTGATGATTTGGGAGTCCCAAAAGACATCAGTGAATCCGTATCGGCTATACAAATCCTGGAGGTAACAGCTCCTAAAATGGAGCGGAAGAACATAATTTTCAAGGGAGAAGTCGATGAGACCGTCGAGCAACTAGTTAAGACTTTGACCAAGGAAGGGCTCATAAGGTGATTGGAATGGTTGATGATAAGGTTTGGATATTTTCCGAAGATAAGAGTGTGGCTCTGGAGCTACTAGCAAAAGGCCGAGAACTCGCAGATAATCTTAAGGGCAAACTTGCTGTTATCTTGCTCGGTAGCGATGTGAAAAAGGAGGCAGATGAATACATAGCTTTTGGAGCTGATACAGTCTACATAAGAGATGATCCTGTATTGGCACAGTTCTATGTTGAATCATACAAAAGCGTTATATCAGGTCTTGCGGAGGAGAAGAATCCATCTGTGATTCTCATTGGAGGAACCAGAAGAGGTAAGGAACTTGCCCCTAGAATTGCTCAGAAACTGGAAACTGGTTGCATTACTGACTGTATAGACTTACGTTTAGAAGATTCCAAACTTGTCGTAGAACGTCTTATGTATGGTGGGAATGCTGTCGCAACAGGAAGCTTCAGAAAAGAACCTCAAGTGGCAATTGTACCTCCACGACGATTTGAGAGACTGGCAAAAGACGACTCCAGAAAGGGACAGACCGTCGAAATAGATGTCAAAATAGAGGATCCAAGAGCCAAGATTGTTGAAACCAAGGAACGTGAGATCAGTGGAGTGAAAATCGAAGATGCCAAGATAGTTGTTTCTGCGGGACGGGGTTTCAAAAAGAAAGAGGACCTCGAACTAATAAGAGAGCTGGCCA
>JBHLPJ010000095.1:0-5236 GCA_048939565.1 Promethearchaeota archaeon | reverse complement strand
GAAAACAGAACATGTCAAAAACCTACTTATCGCTTTTGACCCGTACGGTCCTTGGTTTCGGGAAGTAATTGAACTGGTTGATGAAGTGTATGACCTGATTGCAGAGGCCAAATCGATTAAGCTGGAGGAAACGATTCAAAAAACCCCAGCGAATCTGGACATAAAACTTAGCGAGCTTAATCAAAATCTTGAAAAGCTGTCGTCAACCGTCTCGTCTGAAATATCAAAACTCAGAGATGAATTAGATTCATTGCGCTTTCTTGTATCTCAGGTTGCTAAAGCCGTCCCCCAAAGCCTTATTCCATCTGGGAAAGAATCATTGGATCAATTTCCGGAGAGTCCTCGAGTCAAGTCGGAATTTGAGCCATCTGAGAAACCGCCTGTTGAGGAGACAGCACCGGAAAAAAACAAAGCCAATGCTTCTGAAGATTCATCATCGGCAAAGAAACAGCAAATCGCAATTTCAAAAGAAGAAATCATCGGAGAAGATAATTTTCGCGAACTTGTAGAACTTGAAAAGAAAAGATATCTGCTGGAGAAGAACCTGGAGAATTTAAAGAGTTCAGCAGAAAAGGGCTCCATTTTGGGAGATGACTACAAAAGCATTTCAGAGGAGATTGAGGAGCAACTTAATGGGGTTCTTAAGGAAATTGAAAGAATACAGGGAAGACTAAAGATTACAGATTAACCTCCTCAGACCATTTGATCTCTTCCAGTTTGATGAACTGACTTTTTGTGTTAACTAGAAAGCTTCTTTGTTCTGGATTCCGATCTCTCTTTGCGTGTTTAGGCGTTCACCACACTCTGGACAGTATTGAGCTTCATTACCAACTTTGGCACCACATATCGCGCAGTAATCATCAATTGAGGTTCTTCGATTTCTTGTTCCGTGAGGACTGTCTTCAATATTGGAATTCTCAAGAATGTCGAAATTGAATTCTGGCTCTTCCATGTGCGGTTCTGAAGGTTCTGGGAAAAGCGAAGAAAAATCCATATCATCCTCCTTTTTAGCTTTTCTTTCAACATCGATGATTTCCTCGGTATCCAACTGAGTTGGAGACGTCCAATCTAGATCGGTTTCGTCTGAACCTATTTTTTCCTTGGCAGCCTTAATTATGTGTTCGTGGAACTCATTCTTTAGCCGTCTGTACTCTTTCTTGGTCAACCCAAGCAGCTTCAAAGCTAAATCCCTCTCAACACAAGGTTTTGCCAGACCACAGCAATATGAAAGACTGCCATAGCAGGTTATGGCGGAGGCCTCCTTTTCAATAGACGTTCTTACAGGTTCTATCTTCCTATTTCCAATAACCAAAGATTCTCCCGACTGTCTAATATCCACCAAACCTTCCACCTGAACCGCTTTTAGTACGGCTTCTGCTGAATAGATATTGCCATTGATCACGATAATACCTTTAGGACTATCGTACATCGCACCTCACCAATACTCAAGATAGACACAATACGCTTCTTTTCTCGAAAAATAAATATTGGCTCAATCTACTTATTTCTCACAAATCATTCCTTCTCCTTTCCTTTTTTGGGCGCCTTGATAATACCCTGGTAATACTGACCAACATACAAGGTACAAAAGCGCAGTAAAACGACAATATTTCATATATTTTGGCTGTCTATCTTGTCTCTTGAGAAAAGCAAAGATTTAAATATAACAGCGTTATATTACCCTTTGGGAGTTTGTCATGAAAAAGATGGTATACATGGATAATGAAAGATCAACCATGGTGGCCAAAGAAGTAATAGATGTGATGATATCTTATTTCGACAAGTATTATGGGCATCCAGCTTCAATTCACGGATTAGGAGAACAAGCACATGATGCAATAGACGAAAGTGCAGAAACTATAGCGCATTCAATAAACGCAAAATATAATGAGATCGTCTTTACCTCAGGAGGAACAGAAGCAAACGATCTGGCGATCAGAGGAATTGCTTATGCCAACAAGGACAAGGGTAAACACATAATTACATCAAAGATTGAGCACCCATCAATAATGCGAATAACGGAGCAACTCTCAAAACAAGGATTTGAAATCGACTATCTGAATGTAGATGAGAAGGGGTTCATAAACATCGAGCAATTGAAGCAGCTAATTAGAGATGAGACGATCTTGGTGAGCATAATGCACGCAAA
This sequence comes from Promethearchaeota archaeon, assembly GCA_048939565.1. Taxonomy (GTDB): domain Archaea; phylum Asgardarchaeota; class Odinarchaeia; order Odinarchaeales; family JBHLKK01; genus JBHLKK01. The sequence continues at coordinate 3,087 of JBHLPJ010000095.1, read as the reverse complement.
TCATGAGATTGGAGCAATTCAGCCAATAAAGGAAATTGGTGAGTTGCTAAAGGATCAAAAGCATAAGATACATTTTCATGTTGATGGGCAGGCATCCTACACAAGACTCCCCATAGATGTTCAAGAATTCAATTTGGATGCACTAACACTAAGCGCACACAAAATCCATGGTCCAAAAGGGATAGGGGCGATCTATTCGAGAGAAAAGACAAAGATCGATCCAATACTTCTTGGCTATGTTTCTCTATCAAGATTAAGACCTGGAACGGAGAATGTTCCAGGAATAGTGGGCTTTGGGAAGGCTGCCGAAATTGCTTTCAAGAATTTCAGCGAATATGTGACACACATGAAAAACTTAAGAGATGAATTGCTTGAAGGAATCGAAAATGCTATTCCTGAGATTCTGCTCCATGGTCCAAGAGGAGATAAGAGAAGTCCAAGTAACGTCAATTTCTCCTTCAAGTATATAGAAGGAGAAGCAATAATGATGTATTTAAATATGAATGGAGTATACGTGTCAACAGGCTCTGCTTGTGCCTCGAGAAAACTGGAGCCAAGCCATGTTTTATCCGCAATAGGGATACCCCCAGAAATTGCACATGGATCAATACTGTTTGCTTTGAGTCGATACAACAAAAAAGAAGACGTTGATTACGTGTTAGAAGTCCTTCCGAGAGTTGTAAACCAATTAAGAAATATGAGTCCCCTATGGCATAAAATGCAAGAGAGGTCATGAAAATGGGAATCAGATACAATAAAAAAGTGATGGAACACTTCATGAATCCGAAAAATGTTGGAACCCTCGAGGATGCAGATACAGTAATCGAAGAAGGGAATCCTGTTTGCGGCGATATGCTTAGAATGTATCTGAAAATTGAGGAAGGTAAGATCAAGGACATAAAATTCCTTTCCTTTGGCTGTGCGGCGAATATTGCCACGGCATCTGTTATTACAGAGCTGGCAAAAGGCAGAACGTTAGAAGAAGCAAAGAAAATAACCATGAAAGAGGTAGCAGAGAATCTCGATAATCTTCCTCGCATAAAGATGCATTGTGCAGCTCTCGCAGCAAAAGCCCTCCAAAAGGCAATAGAAGAATACAGAGAATCTGAAGAGGCCAAAGAAGACAAGGAATAATCAGGATCGGCCTCCATGGATAAATGGAAGAATAACAATGGTATCACTACTTGATATTTTCGTATTGAACCCATCTAAAGCTGAGATCTCAGTTTCATTGACCAAGACCAAGAAGCCACTTCTTATATGATCTTTTTCATCAAAAAGTTCACTTCTCAATTCCCCTTTAACATTTCTTGCCAAGACTTTGAGGAAATCTTTGAGTTTGATTTTACCGGATATTCTGATGTGGATTTCCGGTTTTCTGCTTATCCTTCTTAGGTGAGCTAGTAAGCGAACCTTTACCCCTGTCACGATACTACTCCTCCCTGTAACACAGCAAATCTAAAAAATAGATAAAGCTTTTGTGTATTCTTGTTAATAATAGATATTCCGAGAATGCCTGGTGGAGTAAATGGAGATTGGTTTGCCTAAAATCAGGTACCTAAACCTGGAAAGAGATTGCGTTCTTGTAAAAGGCATCAGTAAGAGGCTAGAAGAGATTAGAGAGGATGAAATAGCTTTTATCGAGCCTTGCGCCGCGGAGGTAGGAAAACTTACAGCCAAGATATCCCTCTCTAACGAGAGAGCCGGGAAACAAGAACCCTTTTTCGATAAAGGCGTGTTGTGTGACCTCCTAGAGATATACAAAGGGAGATTTGCTGAATTTGAATGCAGTGAGATGCTGGGCATTGCCAGAATAAAATGGAGGGGGAAAGACTTATCAATCTTCACTAGCGGCAGTATAAAGATCTCGGCAGCTTTGAGCGAGAATGACATAATGCAAATGCTTAGTGATATCACTCGCTTGGTATGGGGAACAATAATCTGTAGTGTCTGTGGTAAACCAGCGATTGATTGTGCCTCTGGAGCCTGCAGGAAATGTCTCCTCCCCCGCAGGGATGGGAGCGAAGAGATCCAAGTTAACAGTATGTTCTCAGGAATATTCTTGAAAAACGCCCTGAACTCAATGGATGAAGCGTTGAAAGAGTTGGAAATCATCTGGGCCAGGCTACTTTGCATATTAATGAAACAGGAGAAAAGTGATATATCATTCAGAGTCGCTGATAAGAAAACATTAAGAGCAAGTCAATTAGGCCTAGAATATATCCTTAGGGTTCCCAATTCTGAAGACGCTCTATTAGGATTTGCGGTGTTGGGCTCCTCATGGAACTTGAGAGTCGTACTTGAAGCATTGAAAAACATCTATAAGGAGAATAGCGCAATCAATGGCTCTATACGGGAAATCGATGAAAATGCAAAAGGTCAGTTGTTCAGCCTTCTTGAGGAAGTGAATGAGGCTCTTTCGATTCTTGCTGCCAGCTTCATGGCCTTTAACAAGGAAGCCAAAAACAGCCTTGAAGAAAAAGCCAAATTGATAATAGAAGACTCCAAAGCCTTTCATAGGATGCTTATGAAGTCATCAAAGAAGCATGAGGTCTTGGATACCTTCACCAGTTTCATTGATTCATTCTTAGGATTTGTTTATCATCTTTCTGAAGTTCTTGGAGGGTAGTCGATTGACAGAAGTGGAGGAGATTAGAGTAGATTTTCCCATCCTAAGAAAACGGAGGGAAAGAGACAACAAGCCATGCATATATCTTGATAATACTGCAACAAGCCTGAAGCCCAGACAGGTAATAGATGGAATCGTGGATTATTATGAGAATCACTGCGCAAATGTCCATCGTGGCGTCTACAGACTCGCTCAAGAGGCCTCTAAGCTTTATGAAGAGGCTCATGATGTGGTTGCTAGATTCATTGGTGCGGAAAATAGGACCCAGATGATTTTTGTCAAAAACGCAACGGAAGCAATAAACTACATAGCGTACGGGATTGATTGGAAACCGGGAGATACGGTCATAACCTCAATTATGGAGCACCACAGTAACATCGTACCTTGGCATCTAATAAGAGAGAGATTTGGAGTAAAGATAAAGCATCTGGGTTTGAGAGACAACTGGTATCTTGACA
>JBHLPJ010000094.1:0-5237 GCA_048939565.1 Promethearchaeota archaeon | reverse complement strand
GCCTAGAAGGTTCAGAGAAAGGGGTACAGATCGAGCTAAAAGACGGAAGGATCAGGACGGTAAGATTTCCCGATAAGATAATACTGTTGGGGGACATTCTCGAACTCTGGATCCCCTCCGAGGGCGAGTTATATAACGTTTTCAAACACCTATTTGGGCCAGCCACTGAGATATTAGATCTTGACTGCGATAAGATCTATGTGTTGGGAAATCATGATGACGATCTCACAGAAGCAAGGGGGGATTATCCCTTTAAAGAGGATCCTGCCCTCGAAGTAATACCCCGCCACTATCCTGAATCAGTTGAAACCGATTCTGAGCAAGTAGGTGACGAAACTTACGCCTTCCTACACGGTCACCAATTTGACAGGATCTTCAGACGAGCAGGCCCCCTTAGTAAGATTCCTTCTACCATGTTCAAGCTCTCGTCCATAACCTCGAAGTATTTCCCGCCCAAAGGATGGCTGTCTGTTTTTCTCTTCTTCTTCTTCCTACTTGGTTACCTTCTGCCTCCACTCTCTTGGTACTTCGCATACATACCTCTCCCAATAATGATGATCTTGATCGTCTACACATTTGTTTTCACATTTCCAAGACTTTTCACAGCTTTGGCGTGGCCTTTGTGGTGTGCATATTCGAAGACAAGATATGTAGATATGAAACGTATTGTAGATGAAGAGTATTGGAAAACAGATAAGGGAGCCATGATTCAAGCAAAGACAGTCATCTTCGGTCACACTCATGTCCCAGAGTATAGCTCGCCAGAGATAGTCGAAAAGACCGGTAAGATCCTCGTAAACAGTGGATCGTGGATGAAGAATCCACGTTATGACCATAATACATTTATCTATATCGATAAAGATGGTCCTGTGTTGCTCAAATGGGATGACCAGAACAATAGAATCATTGAACCAGAATTCAAGTAATTCAGAGAGAAAGCTCTTTCTTCCTTATTTAACTGTACTAGCGTACTTCAAAAGGCGGAGAAAACACCTCTACTCGAATCTCCAGTCTGTCAAATTCTTTGATATGTTTCTAAGCATGTTTCTGGACTCCCTTTCAGGGAGAGTAAGAAGTAACTTCACAATATGCTTGCAGAACTTCTTCTGGCTTTTTCGTCTTTGCCAGTCATTGCAATCATGTTGGATTACCTTATCATCGTGATCGATTACTATGTTGTAGTCTCTGATTTTAGCTGAGACTCTTGATTTTCCGGCCTTCAAGTTTTTGAGTTCAGTATCTCTTATTACCCTTCCTCTGAGAATTCTTCCTTCGTCGGCAAAAAGCCGAAGAAGAGATTCTGTGTTTTCTTCTAGTTTTCTCATTTTTTCTTCAAGTTCTGGAGATTCCCCAATGAAATCCATCAAGGTCTTGGGTGTGAGAGATGGCTTCGAAGGTCTTCTTCGATAATCCTTGATTCTCTCTCTAGTTTGCCTCTGAAACGGAGTAGCAACGCCTAACATCTCCAGTATATCTAGGCAATTCTCAGGAGCATACCCGTGAAAGTGGTTGTTGAAGTAACCATAGACTTCTCTTACGCTCTCGTAAGTCTCCCGTATCTTCGGAATCCATTCCTTAAGCTCGTCTTCTGTATAAAGATAATTATACCACGGATCTTTTCCATGCCCATGCCATCGGAAGTACGTGAAGTCTGCTGTGATATAGATATCCGGTGGCAGTAGTGGCTCATCTATTATTGTGTAGGCTATGTTGTATTTACTTAGTAGTTCGATTGACCTGTCATTCAGCCATGTTTTATTTCTGAACTCCACGGCGAACTTATATTTGTCTGGAAGAAGTGCGTAGAAATCCTCAACATCGCTTGGAACAAATCTCAACCTGGGAGGCAATTGAATCAAAAAGCAACCCAATTTTCCAACCCTAGAGAGGGGATCCATTAGAGCAAAAAAATGATCGAGATCATCTTCCAGATCCTTTTCTACTTCTAGTTCTTTGTCATGGGTTATTTGCCCTGGAATCTTTGCCGAGAATACAAATTCCTTAGGACTGTATCTTAGCCACCCCTGAACAAGGCCTGCTTTGGGGTAGGAATAAAATGTGGTATTGATTTCTGTTGTTTTGAAAACCTCAGAATAAGCAGATATTTTGCTCTTTTTGGAATCTTTGTAAAAGGGGCCAACCCATTCATTATAACTCCACCCAGAACACCCAAAGAGAAGCTCTGTCAATTTTGAACCTCCAAATATTCTTATTTGGAGATGACAAATAACTCTTATGGAAATACGAATTGGTGCGGGAGGCTGGGCATACTTTCATGTTCCAGGAATAGACCGCCTTTTGGCATACTCGAGAGCTTTCGATTTTGTTGAGGTCAACTCAACATTTTATGAAATTCCTGAATATGAAATGGTCAAATCTTGGAGGGGCCGAGTACCTGTGGATTTTGAGTTTTCTGTCCGTTGTCATGCTAGTGTAACTCATCGACACCTTCTTGAGCCCGTTACTGAAAATATCGAGACTTTTAGCCAAATGATTCATATCTGTGAATTGCTGGGATCAAAGTATTTGCATATCATGACTCCTCCAAAGATGGAACTCACCTCAGGAAAAGTCCAATCCATTCGAGATTTCCTTTCAAGTGTAAATACAGGTGGAGTTAGATTAGCCTGGGAGATTCGGAGCCTAAGAAGCGGATTAACTGTCGACGTCGTTAGAACCATGGAAGATTTCAATATCATCCATTGTGTAGACCTTTCGACACAAACTCCATCGATTGAATCTGATGTGCTATACACCCGGCTTTTTGGCAAAGGCCATCATAATCTATACCAGTTTACCGATGATGAATTAGGTGAAATCTACAACAAGGTGAAATCTTCGGATGTGAGGAAAGCCATCATAACATTTCATCCTATCAAAATGTATAAGGACGCGGCCAGGCTAAAAATCTTCCAGAAGACAGGTAATTTTCCTAAAGTAACAAAGACTGTAGGGCTAAAGTCTCTGGAGGAAGTGCTTAGGGAGGATGCTAGATTCCCCTCAACAAAAAGAGAACTCATGAAAAAGCAGGGTTGGAAGGTCATTGATTTAACGGAAACAAAGAGAGTGCGTGCAAAACACTTCTTGAAGAAAATCCAAGAGGGCACCTACGAAACAATAGAAGAAATCATCAATGAACTGAAATAGGATGCCACAGGGTTGGTATGAATTTGCATCTCAGACTAGATTGATTCTGAAACCACAGCATTTTGCCTAGATCTTTTTCTTCTTACTCTTTTCATTATAGTATTGCGGGTATTTCTCGAGTGCTTTATCTAGTTCGATCTTTGTGAGTAAATCATTCGGGTCGATCTCAAACGCCTTTTCATAATATTCGATTTCCTGAAAATAGTCGCCGAATCCCCCGTAGCATGATCCAATGTCAAGGTATATCAATGCGTTGTCAGGTTCAAGTTCTGCATATTTCTCAAAATACGGAATTGCCTCCTCGAATTTGCGGATGAATTTGTGCATCGCTCCTAGCCAGCCCCAGGCTTCTCCATAGCTGCCATTGATTTCTGTGGCTCTTTTGGTACATTCAACGGCTTCATCATATTCCAATAGGTGGAAGTGAACCTTGCCCTTGCCTAACCAAGCCTTAAAGTGATTAGGATCGATCTTCAATACCTTATCGAATTCCTTCATGGCCTTCATATATTCTCCTTTCTCAAGAAGAGTACTCCCATTCTCGAAGTGGTCCTCCGTAGACATTATCCCAGCAACCTCCCTCGACAATTATCCGAATATCTTACCCATCTGCCCAATAAGATATAAATATCTTATTCTCAGAAACATGACATTATGCTTATCTGGCACTATTATTCGTGATCTTGGCAAGAAGCCCATTATAGCAGCCTTATCTATAGGGTAGTGTGCAAGGAATATAATTAGATGGAGAGTGGAAAAACTGTCTATGATTAAAATACCCCAGAAGTGTTTCGAAAACCGTCAGCAACAGTTCCGAAAGAAACTTGCTGAAAAAGACATAAAGCATTTTGTGGTGTTCAATCCGATTCACATCTATTACTTAACAGGATTTGTGCATATTCCCACTGAACGTCCTCTGGCCCTTGTCGTACAGGAGACAGAAGTCAGTTTCTTTGTTCCTGAACTAGAAAGAATTCATATCGAAGAGGATGTGCCAAATGTTGCACGGATTGGCACATACTTTGACTACCCGGGCTCGAAACACCCAATGAAACTCTTTGCTACCTTTTTGAAAGAGGAATTGCGAATTACCAGTCACTTGGGAGCCGAAGCACCTGGCAGCCCCAGCCGATGGGGTTATGAAGGTCCGAAACTAGAAAAAGTACTTGGTTTTCCAGTAAAAGTGATTTCTACCTTGATTACAGATATGCGAGTGACAAAAGACGAAGACGAATTACGGTGCATCAGACAGTCGGCAATGTGGGCAAACCTGGCACATCAGATATTGCAGGAAAAGACGGTAGTAGGGGCAAATGAAGTTGAGGTTTCGCTATCGGCTTCCGTGGAGGCCTCGATTGCCATGGGAAAAGCTCTTGGCCTCTCCTATCGACCCTTTTCATTCATGGGGCTTCCGGCTCAAGCAGGTTATCGGGGACAAATTGGCGCATATTCGGCCATTCCCCATGCCACTACTCGTTTCGCCACTTTCAAGCCCGGAGACACGCTTGTTACGGGCGCATCATCAAGTGTGGCGGGGTATTATGCTGAGTTGGAACGGACCATGTTCATGGGCAAACCAAACGAAAAACAGCACAAATATTTTGACATAATGGTGGAAGCTCAAGATGCAGCCTTCGAAGCCTTCATACCAGGAAAGCCCTGTTCTTTGGTTGATAACGCAACTCGAAAGGTTTTCAAGAAACACGGTGTTATGCATCTAGTCCAGCATCACACAGGTCATGCAATTGGATTGGAGGGGCATGAGAAACCCTTTTTGGATGTTGGTATGGATATTAAAATGAAGCCGGGTATGGTTTTTACAGTTGAGCCCGGCATCTACGATCGAGCAATTGGTGGATTCCGTCATTCTGACACTGTCATCATTACCGACGAAGGCGTTGAGCAAGTGACTTACTATCCCCGCGACGTCGACTATCTCACAATTGACTTGAAACGATGATTTCTTTCTACGTATTGAGCAACTTCCATCAGGCAATTTCACCCAACTATATAGTCAATTACGGGATACCGCCCGGCGTTTAGGACTTGAATCTGGGATGATCATGAAACCTATATTTCAAGACCAATAA
>JBHLPJ010000093.1:0-5240 GCA_048939565.1 Promethearchaeota archaeon | reverse complement strand
TATAAGTGTACACTCGTCTTTCTGGAACAGCATCCGTTTCTTTATCCTTGGGCTTAGACATCTTCCTCGCCAATCCTGGATTTATCTGAGAGGCTGTATATAAGGGGATTGGAACCGAGTATATAAGTATTGATAATATGTTGGGGTTATATTTCTTTTTTTGGCCGAATTGGCGCGGCATCTTTGATTTAAGTTATCGTGTACCTATCTGTCTTTTGAAGGGCTTGCATATGACATGAGGGATGATAGCTTTCTTTTTGCTATTGCGGTTTGAAGTCGGTATTTTCGCTCGGCCCTTGAACCAGATCTGTAGAGTATCGCTTCGTTATATAGTCGCCCAAGATATGTCGAAATAGTGTTTATTGCTATATCCTCTTTGTAGGTTTGTTGATATATTTCTCGAACATCTCTTGACGTAAATGAGCCGTTTCTAAAATTCTTTATCAAAAGAAGCTCAATTCTCTGTTTCTTAGACAGGGAGTCCAGTTCGATATAGTCTTCAAGATCTTGCTTTTCCTTGACTTCTGGGATGGGACCAACCGCCTTAAATATGTAGTTTTGGACCTGAGCTGATAAATCCCTTATCTCCTTTGATGGATTCCCCTCAATTGTTACTGTTATCTTCTCTGAGTTGCGGCCCATGGCTTCTATTCTTACTTTGAACTTCTTCAACACTATTTTCTCCCATCCAGCACTACAGTATCTACTCTATCAACTTATTATTTATGTTTATCTGTGAACAAAGGTGACGAACAAAATTCCGACAAAAATTATTTTTTGAAAATATAACCTCTTTGCGGCTTTTTCGAACGATCACATATACACATTTTGTGAACCTTCTGTTGATTTTTAATCAGCGCATTCTTATCTTTTTTCAAATGAAAATACCCAAATAGGGCTTCTTACCGAATTATGCCATTATTTAGCGACAATGATTAAAAATCCGGTTTTAATCGTTAACTCCTTCTCACCGGTTCACAGTATCTGGCGCCTAGTGTGAATATGCTTATTAAATGGGAGGTAATGAATCCACGTTAAGAATGCGATGTTGCACTTTTTGGCGCGTATGAATCCTCATGTTTCTAGCCAAACTGCGATTGTTCCGCATTATAGTAATTGCTTTTCGCTTCAAGCATACCGCTTAAAAATGAAGAACATACTAAATGTCTTACCTTGATTCTTGGTGGGTCTGGGAGGGCTTAATACATGGTCTATGGTGAAAGCCTAGATGAAACCTTCGAGAAGTTTCTTTCGGGTAGGGTATTCAAGAATCGTGACGTGATGCGACCGACATTCGTCCCGAAGGAACTTCCTCACAGAGAAGAACAGATTACTAGAGTTGGAGTAATCCTTGCCTCGGCATTAAAGAACGGTACGCCCTCCAATATTTTCATTTACGGTAAGACCGGGACAGGCAAAACAGCTGTAACAAAATATGTGCTCGAACATCTATCGGATAAGAGCCGTAAATTAGGTGTGGCTGCCCCCATTCATGCCTATATCAACTGTCGCATGGTTGATACGAATTATCGTGCACTGACCATGCTCGCAGATAAGGTTGGTGCGAACATACCGACTACTGGGCTGTCGACCTATACTGTTTTCTCAACATTCAGAAAGAATCTTGATTCCAAAGAACAACTCATGATAATAGTTTTAGACGAAGTTGACATATTAGTAAAAAAAAGCGGCACGGATATTTTGTATGGTTTGACTCGAATAAACACTCAGCTTAAGAAGGCAAGTGTTAGTATCGTCGGGATTACCAACGATCTTAAGTTTAAGGATTATTTGGATTCACGAGTTTTGAGTAGCCTTAGCGAGGAAGAGATAGTTTTTCCCCCATACAGTGCCTTAGAGCTTCAGGATATCCTTAGTCAGAGAGCTGAAATGGGATTCTATAATGGCGTGATGGAATTTGGTGTAATCAACCTTTGTTCTGCTCTAGCGGCCAGGGAACATGGGGATGCGAGAAGGGCTCTGGACCTTCTTCGTGTTGCTGGGGAGTTGGCTGAGAGAGAGGGTGCTAAGAAAGTTACGGAGAGCTATGTAAGACGTGGTCTGAATGAGATCGATCGCGACACAATCTTGGAAGCGTTAAGTACTCTTCCTATTCAACAGAAGCTTGTGTTGTACAGTATTTATTTGCTCGAAAAACATGGATATTCGGAAATAATAACCCGGAATGTTTTCAAGATATATTTGGATCTCTCACAGTTGTTACACATGGACTCTTTGACACAGAGACGCGTTAATGATTTAATAAATGAACTCGATACCCTGGGTATAGTGGGAGTTAAGGTCATAAGTCGGGGTCGCTATGGCAGGACCAAACGAATAGGCTTAAGCATTACAAACGCTCAGGTCAAGGAGTCGCTGGAGAAAGACTACAGGATCAGAAATTGTATGGGCTATATTCCGAACTTGCCTCGTGAATAGATTTGCAATATTTGCGTTGTGATTTTCTAATTTGCAGAAGTAGCTTCGTCATCAACTCCATGAAGCTGACAGAGGAAGGTTTAGGAGGATTGGTCGTGCCGCTTGTTGGAGCCTTCATTGTACCCCATGGATCGATGATTCTGGATGCCAAGGAAAAAGACATTTCAAAAGAGGCGATGAAGCTTCACGATGCAATGGTGAAAATCTCTAATACTATTGCGAGCCTTGGACCACATCTAATTTTCTTGACCTCCCCACATGGTATTGCTTTATCTCGTGATTTTGGAATATATTTGAATGCAGGTGGGAGTGGGAGTGCGGAGTGGGATGATGAATACAAGGAATACAAAGTTCATGTGAAATTTGATCAGAAACAGGCAAATAGGATGTTGTGCTATCTCGTCGAGAGGAGGGATTCTGTGAGCGGAATTGCCGCGTTTGCTGAAGGTGTTGATACCCCTCTGAGGTGGGGGGAAGCTGTACCTTTGTGGTTTCTGAGGAATTTGCCGGAAAGTACAGAATACATTATAATGTCTCAGCCAATGAGAAGATATTATGAGGCAGAGAGGATGGTATCTGAGTCTTTGACTCTCGGGGGGAATTTGAGATCCTTCTTCGAATCACTCAAGGAGAAGGTGGCTGTGATTATTAGTGCAGATCTCGGTCATACTCATTCACGTGATGGACCATATGGCTTCTCAGAAACGGCCAAAGTTTTTGATAATGTGATAGAAAAGTGGGCTTCCACCTTAGACGAGGATCTTCTGTTAGGAAAGGCAAGTATTACATTGAGAAAAGCATTATGCTGTGGCTATGTGGGGTTTGTGATTCTTCAGGGCATGCTTGAGGGAACTGGTTTCAGACCAAATGTGCTGACCAGATCAAATCCTAGTTACTATGGGATGATGGTTGTAGAATATATCAAATAGCTCTACCTAAGAAGGTAATATCATGTAGCATAATGTCATACATTATATGATACCTTCAAAACGTAGTATGATGTCATACTTTGTATGATATGATCAGATATTACCCATATGATCTTCAATCACACGTCTCGAGGAAGTTCATTACCAGCGATTGGTGAGACTGAAGATTGAGTATATGTGCTTTCCCTGGGGTCGGGATTATCCCTCGCCTTCTCTGATAATCTGTTTGGCTTTGCCAGGTGCCAGAGTTTATTAGCATTACATTTCTGTATCTGCGTTGCCCACTTATGTGGACATGTCCTGCATGAAATACGTCAGGTATTTCTTCGATGACAAGCCAGTCCTGTTGTTCGGGGGCGATCTGCACTATGTTCCCGAATTGTGGTGCCAGATGCCTGCCTATTAAGAGCTCTTTCATTACTTCGGCGGATTTATTCACATCAATCCTAGGGATTGTTGCGGCCACGTCATCCAGACTTCTCCCGTGGGATACTAGGAAGTTGACCCCGTGTAACCTGAGTTGTGATGGGTTACCCAGCATTCTTACATTCGGTATTTGATAGAGTGCTTTTGCATACTTTTCTGGGATTGCTGGTTGTGGTAATGCCTGTCTTGTCGCGTCGTGGTTCCCAGGAATTATTATTATCTCTACATATTCTGGGATTTGTCCGATGAATTCTGCTGAAGTGTTGTATTGTTCGTAGATGTCTTTGATAGCCAATTCCTCTTCTTGACCCGGATATATCCCAATTCCGTCTACAACATCTCCAGCAATGATCAAATACTTTATTTGACCTGCGATTTCCCTTTGCTTTCCACTTCCTATATCCCCTCTCATCCAGGATATGAATCTGTTAAATGCATCCTCCAGGAATGTTTTGTTCCCTACATGAGTATCGGATATTAGTGCTGCGCATAAGGGAACATCTGCTTTCTTGGGCGCATGATGTGTCGGTGTATTTAGCCAGATTATATCTGTTGTAACCAAGAGATTGTTATTCATAAAACCTTCAATACATATAACCTGATCGAGCATTATATGTGTCGCCTTTTCTGCAAGCTGTTCGTTTAGCATAGGAACAATGGTCTGAATACTTGATTGTGGGTCTTCCATTTCCAGCATCAGTTTCCCAGTTTTAGTCGTTCTTTTAGACGTTACCATTCCGACGATTCTTACTGTCTCCTTATTCTTGTAGTTAGAGAGGTCGGTTATTGGTGTTATGTTAAGATCTCCTCTTTGAAGAAATAGCTTGTATAAGCGGTCATACCTGTCCCTGAAATATCTTACAAAATCCTCTACCTTTCCCCGCCCATACAACTTTCCTGTTGGATCACGGAGAATCTCTGTTTCTGCGTCAATTTCCTTTGCGATGGGTTTGAATTTCTTCCTACCGGTAATAGTGACTGGTAATGGTTTGATTTCCTCGACAGGTTTCTTTCTTTCTCTAAATGGTACCTCTTGTTCAATTAGCTCTTTGGTAATAACTAGCGGCTTTTCGGTCATGCCTTTTATTCTACTAATTATTCTTGTAATTACTTCCTCTGGATTATCTATGATGCTCAAGGAATTGAGTGCCTCGGGTGAAAGTTGAAACCCCTCTTCCAGAACCTCTTTCAGTAGCCTGTCTATGTCACAACTCAATATCCTTCCCTTCTACAATGAAAAACGCAATACACGTAATTCCTAACATTCATTTCCCTAAAATAACTTTATGGTATGGTTCTGCAAACCTAATGAGTGTAGCATTCGGTCCTCTAATGTCATATAATATAATATGTAGGAATACGTTATAGGATAAGTAGGGGGGGGCTTTCGAGATGAAACTCAGGTTTGTAACCATCGATACGGCCGGAAAACCAATCAATATTGGT
>JBHLPJ010000092.1:0-5337 GCA_048939565.1 Promethearchaeota archaeon | reverse complement strand
GAAAAAACCGCAGGACTTATGCTGACTAATCCAAATACGTTGGGGCTTTTCGAAAGAGAAATAGACGATATTTCAAACCTTCTACACAGTGTAGGAGCCCTATTATATTATGATGGAGCCAACTTAAATGCTATTTTGGGCAAAGTTCGTCCAGGAGACATGGGGTTTGACATCGTCCATATTAATGTTCACAAGACTTTTTCCACACCCCACGGGGGAGGCGGACCTGGTGCAGGGCCGTTGGGAGTTTCAAAAGATCTCGAAAAATTCCTTCCGATTCCCACTGTAGAGTTTGACGGGAATAGATATTATTTGGATTACAACCGTCCTCACTCCATCGGGAAGGTCAAGGGATTTTATGGTAACTTCGCAGTTATAGTAAGAAGCTTCGCGTATATCTTATCAATGGGATCAGCAGGGTTAGAGGAAGTAGCGGAGAGTTCGGTCTTAAACGCCAACTACATAGCGCGGAAGTTGTTGGGAACAAAGGGATATGAACTGCCGTATGATCCTGAAACTCCAAGAAAGCATGAAGTAGTGTTCAGCGTCACGCCACTTATGCAAAAAACCCACGTCACTGCATTAAATGTCTCCAAAAGATTGCTCGATTATGGTGTTCACGCTCCAACAAACTATTTTCCGTTAATTGTACATGAAGCTTTGATGATAGAACCTACCGAAACTGAACCAAAGGAAGAGTTGAATCACTTCGTGGATGCTCTAAAGAAGATTTCTGAAGAGGCTTTTACAGATCCAGATCATGTGCTTAATGCTCCTCGTAATACAACCGTAACAAAATTAGATGATGTAAAAGCAGCCCATCCAAAGACTATGCGTTTATCGTGGCGAATGAAAGAAAAAGGGTGAATAACCCACAACAGATTTCTTTCTTAGTGTCCTAAAATATACTTAAGCTGGTTTAAATCCTAAACGGAAAGGTCGGAGTCCATCGATAATGCCGTCACGAATACTTGTGTTGGGGGATTTCCATATGCCCGAGCGTGCAAAGCAAATTCCCCAAATTATCTGGGATTTCTTTAGTAAACAGGAATTTGACTCAATATTTTGCACTGGTGATTTGACCAGCGAATCGGTGCTTGTACAATTGAAACATTTAGGTCCTGTAAAGGTAGTTCGAGGAAACATGGACTATATGGATCTTCCTGATCATCAGATTGTAACAATTGATGATGTCAGAATTGGAATGACCCATGGGCATATTGTCCATCCGCGGGGGAACTTGAAACAACTTATATCAATAGCCAGAAAAATGAAGGTAGATATTCTTATCACTGGACACACACACTCCGAATTCTTTAAAAAAATCGAGAATATAGTTATTTTGAACCCTGGAAGTTGCACGGGAGCGTGGGGCGGCGGGAACTATTCAGGCGTACCTAGTTTCATTATACTTGAGATTATGGAAGAGAAAAGATTAAGAATCGAATTATATCAGCTCATTGGTGAGAAATTTAAAGAAACATCATGTGTGTATTAAGCAACCTAGAAGTTGATTCTATCGGAGAGTGCTTAGCCATTGGAGATAATTCGACTAAATCAAATCCCTGGCGTGGGAGATAAAGTAGCTAAAAGCTTGATTGCTCACTTTGGTTCACAAGAAGAAGCATTAGGCGCCATAGCTGATGCTAAAGTGACGGACATAGCTGCCGCACCGGGCATGAGCGTAGGTAAGGCGCTGGGGATTGTGAAGAAAGCTTATGAATTGAGAGAGGGCGTATCACCAGAAGATGTTCTAAAAACACAAGATGTTCGCGGCATCTATGAACACATACTTAGAATCTTGAAGAGTTATACTCAAACCAACTATGCAAAATATAGGCTAAATCTGTACTTCCCACTTCCTTCAGAGAAGTTTGATGTAATAAAAGAACGTTTGTCATATTTTGTTGAGGCAAGAAACCTGGTTAACGCTCTAGATGAGATGCAAATTAAAAGAATACGTGAATTGCTTTCAAGATTGAAACCGCTTCGGAAAGGTCTGATTCGAAGTCGGATAACTGATCGTATCATACTTACCAACAGCCCAGAGATCTATGAAAGATTACGTACCCAAAAGGTGAACAGTTATTGCAGTGTTTTCCTAATTGAAGCAACAAAAGGCCGAGAGTCATTAATGGAATACATTAATACTTATGAAAACATCATTTTCATCGCTGGAGGAGAGTATTACGAGAGCGTATTGGATGAGGCAGATAATGTTCAAGTAGTTTCTCCGGAGACACCAATTGAAGATATTATCCCGGAAAGGACAATAGTATTTTTCTCCACTAATTATGATGTAATAAAGGCATCATGTGAATTGGGGAGAGTCTTTAGAGATTTTCCTGAGAACCCAGTGATAAACAAGTTCAAAAATCAGCTGGACTTAGAGAGACTTGAAGAAGTTGGCTCAATAATAGATACGATAACCAAGGACGGAGGAATAGCCAAGGGATATAACAAAGAGCTGGATCGTTATCGTTACGCTCTGGAGAACTTCGATAAAACGATAGGCGAAGCTGAGGCATGGCTAAACGGCCAGATAAGGAATAGTGTTGCAGAAAGCAGCATATCAATACGAGGAGAACAAATAATCAGGATTCTTGAAACATCCGCCACAGATACTGTTGAAGCAGGACGATTAAGACAATACCTTCCGCCAGAGGTCATAGAAATATTCAGTGAAGCTGTTCAAAAGGCGGGAGATATGATAAGTAAGAATTTGAATCTTTCACCAGAAGAGACCATACTTGTTGATGGAATCTTTCCTCAGACTATTGGACTGCCGATTGAAACTATTTCGAAAAGAGTCGGGGATTTAGAGAACAGTATTAGAATGAAGTATTCACAAAAACAGCTCATCCTAATGAGAGAGATAACCAACACACTTCTTAAGCATATTTCGACCGTTCAAGCAGCAGTTCAATCACTCTTGGAATTTGACATATTCCTTGCGGTGGGGTTGTTTTCGCAGGACTATGGTTTGAATCCGCCGAATGTTGACAGAGAACACATTGGCATTGGATTCAAAGAAGGAAAAAACATCTTTCTGCGAGAAAAAGAGTTACGGGGAGGAATGAAAGTAATTCCGATAGACTATGTTTTGGGAAATGTGCCTTATAGACCTCCCAATACAAATGGAGAAAGTGTAATCATTTTAACGGGGGCCAATTCGGGAGGCAAATCTATGTGCGTTGAGCTGGTTAATCAGATAGCCATTCTGGCACATATGGGATTTCCCGTCCCAGCACAGGAAGCCTACATAGGCTTGTTTAATGAGTTATATTTCTTCGCCAAGTCTAGAGGAATGGTTAGTGCAGGAGCACTGGAAACCACATTGAAAAACTTCTCCAAAATAGTCATCTCCAGTGCATCCAAACTAGTGCTTTTCGATGAAGTCGAGGCAATAACAGAAAGTGGGGCAGCAGCAAAGATTATTGCGGGCATATTGGATGTATTCAGTCGAAATGAAAACGCCTGTGCAGTCTTGGTTAGCCATCTTGCTGAGCAGATTGTAAAGTTATTGAGTAGTTCGATTAGAGTGGATGGTATTGAAGCCAAGGGGCTTGACGAGGATCTAAACCTTATTGTTGACCGTTCACCCAGATTCAACTATTTGGCCAAATCAACGCCAGAGTTAATTGTTGAAAGATTATATAGACTCTCGAAGAATGAAGAACGGGAGATATATTACAGGATCCTAAGAGATTTCAAGGAAGTAGAAAGCAAAGAGACAAACTAGACTGTTATCTCCAAGCTAGATCAAAAAGGCTGATTGACTACTTGGTTATGAGGATCTTTGCTCTGACTTCAACACCTAAATCACGTGCTGCATTTCCTTGGTCTATGGCTATCTCCAAAAAACCAGAACTTCCAATCATAGCTAGATATCCACCCTTGCCTGACTCACCATAGGTTCTCAGAAAAGGGATTTTATATGTCCGATCATGAATCGAAACTGCAATTACTTCTCCAAATCTGATGTTCTTGGCTCTTAGATGCTCGTTGCTCATGTTTGTGATCAAGTTGCCAAAACCGTCTATGTGAATTACCTCGCCAGAAATACCAGCTTTTGAGACGCTTGGACTTGGAAAAGGATGCTTAACCACATTTTTTATGATATTACCGAAGGATTCCAAAGGAGCACCAGAGGCAAGATGGGCTGCTACAGGCGCGAAAACATCTCTGCCTTCAAAGGTTTTGGAGACTTCAGAAAGCATATATTCCGTGCTTTTTATCTCTACGATCTTTGAAATCCCTTCTCTTTCTGCAACAGGGATCAAAACGCCGTTATCAGGTCCTATGAAGAAATTCTTCTTAGTTTCAATAATTAACCTTCGTCGACTCGTTCCAACCCCGGGATCGACTACAACTACATGAATTGTCCACTCAGGAAAGTATTGAGTTGTCTGTAATAGTAAAAAAGCCGCGTGTCTAATATTGAACCTCGGAACTTCGTGCGATATATCAACAATTTTAGCTTCTGCACATATTTTCAGGATTGTGCCTTTCATGGCAGCCACGTATGGATCCCTAGTGCCGAAGTCTGTGAGCAACGTAATTATTGGAGATGCTTTCAATAAACAACCCCCTACTTGATTGAGACTGTTTCCTTAAAAAAAGTGACTGGTTCGAAGATGGAGGTCAAATCTTGAGTTTTTTAGTCCCGATATTTCTTATTCTTTTAAGACCGCCAATTTCACGGACTATTTCCATGACTTTCTTAGGAACCAGCTCTTCCCAGCTTTCTCCCTCTAACATTCTCTTTCTTATTTCCGTGGCACAATAAAGCTCTCTCCTATGCATTTTGAGAGGTACGATTCTAAATTGCGCTTCGTTAAACAACTGAGTAGTCAAAGGGTCATTTGTGTAGACCAACTGAAATGGTGGAGCAAGTGTGATAACATGAGAAACCCAAAGGCGATTATCGTTTATATCGGGTATTGGAATTAAATAGTAAAGAGAGGGGTCAATCCCGTGTTCATTGAGCGATTCTCGGATCATACGAATTCTTTCTCCAGCATTGAAAGGATTATTTATGGTATGGCTATGCTGAGCACTCCCTATTCCGATTATGATCTCATCGACCTCTTCCAATATTTCGGTTATAGCATATAGATGACCTTTGTGAAACGGTTGGAATCTACCTATGAACAGGGCTGTTTTCAATCTTGCTTTACCCCCTAACAAAATGGCTGTTAATGATATTAATATCTTTGAGCGTATCTTTCTAACAGCTTTTATCGGGCCAAAAGGTCCATATCAGCTGAGAACCTTCGAAGGTCAACTCTCCCATTAATAACTTCTATTCCTTCTTTCTCAAGCATAATAATCTTG
>JBHLPJ010000012.1:0-17468 GCA_048939565.1 Promethearchaeota archaeon | reverse complement strand
GCCATGGAGGGGCACACCGTTCACTTTGATGGATATTACGATCAGGCGAGAGATAAGGAGAATACAAAATTCCTTCTACCTAAAGGCGTTTATTTGGGTCCAGACATAAACTGGATAGATAGAGAGCAAGGATTGAATGAGATCTACACCATTATGAAGAATATAATGAAGGGGCACAAACTGTTTGTCTTGTTTTTTACCCTGGGTCCTGCAGATTCCGAGTTTTCCATACCTTGTGTTCAACTAACCGATTCCAGTTACGTAGCCCACAGCGAGTATCTGCTCTACAGACCAGGGTATGAGGAATTCAGAGAACAAGGAAAAGCTGCCCGTTTCTTTAGGTTTATACATTCAGAAGGAGATCTAGAGAATCATGTAAGCAAAAATATCAAAAAGCGAAGAATATACATCGATCTCCAAGATGAGGCCGTATACAGTGCAAACACTCAATATGGCGGGAACACCATAGGACTTAAGAAACTGGCTTTGCGATTAGCGATAAATAGAGCATCAAAAGAGAAATGGCTTGCTGAGCATATGTTCATAATGGGAGTTCACGGTCCAAATCGAAGAATAACCTACTTTACAGGTGCATTTCCCTCCATGTGCGGAAAGACTTCTACATCAATGTTGAAGGGCGAAACTATCGTTGGAGATGATATTGCGTATCTTAGAGAGAAAAAAGGGGAAATAAGGGCAGCCAATGTTGAGAGGGGAATATTCGGAATAATACAAGGTATTAATTCTAAGGATGATCCGATACAATGGCAAGTCCTTCACTCACCTGGTGAGATTATCTTCTCAAACGTCTTGGTTACTAAGGGCAAGGATGTTTACTGGATTGGAAAAGATGGTGATATGCCAAAGAAAGGAGTAAATCACTCAGGAGAATGGGTTTTGGGAAAAAGAGATGATGAGGGTATTGAAATAACCCCGTCTCACAGAAATGCTCGGTTCACCCTCGATATGGATCTCCTCGAAAATACAGATCCCAAATTGAATGACCCTAACGGCGTAAGAATAGGAGGTATAATTTACGGTGGTAGAGATTCAGATACGTGGGTCCCTGTGGAAGAGGCTTTCGACTGGATCCATGGTGTGATAACGAAAGGCGCTTCCTTGGAGTCTGAAACCACTGCTGCCACCTTGGGAGAAGTCGGGATTAGAAAATTCAATCCGATGTCTAATTTGGATTTCTTATCCATAACAATAGGCAAATACGTGCAAAGACATCTGGAATTCGGCACTAATCTTAGAAATCCGCCTCCGATTTTTTCCGTAAATTATTTCTTAAAAGATTCAAAGAATAGATTTTTAAATGAAAAAATCGACAAATCAGTTTGGCTTAAGTGGATGGAATTAAGGTCCCATAAAGATGTTGAAGCAATAAAGACACCAACGGGACTAATTCCCAGATATGAAGATCTTCAAATGCTCTTCAAAGAATTCTTGGACAAAGAATACATAAAAGAAGACTACGTCAAGCAATTTACGCTGAGAATTCCAGAGAATTTGGAGAAGATCGATAGATTGAGAAGGATTTACAGTTCACAGGTTTCCGACGCACCCAAGATTGTGTTCAGAATTATTGAGGAGCAAGAGAAAAGATTGCTTAGCGCAAAGAAAAAACATGGAGATTACATTTCTCCTTTCAAGTTTCGTTAAGATGAATAGGATACCTAATCCTCCAGATTTACCACCTGCATGAATCCTATAAGGGAAAGGCGATTCACGTGTGCGGCATTGTATGTACATTTCCAGGGGATCTGAATCTAACAGTTTCGATGCTTGAAATTCTGGAAGAATATGTCGGTGGAAGAAACGCTTTCAGGTTTTTTGGTAGCATGGGCGGTTCTGGAACCGGATTGATGGCACTTTCAAATGGCAAATTATCCTGCGTTAGAAGCAATTCTTTTGCAGGCGATGTTTCCAGAAAAGCCAAGAATGTTGGGTGGCGTGGAGGGGAAATTTTAGTTGGTCATACGCGGTTTTCCGACATCATCATGCCAATAGAAAATAGATTTGTGCACCCCTACTCTGATTGCAGGAATCTATTCTTTGTAGTGCATAATGGTGCCATCAGCAAATATGAAGAATATTATGGAAAACTCCTATCAAAAGGGCACGAATTCAAGACCGAAGACCAAGGAAGAATAGTCGATAGTGAAGTAATACCTCATCTTCTAGAGGATAGGCTAAGGGATAAGGAGATCGGGATTGAAAGTGTTTTGACCACAGGAAAAAGCATACTCAAGGAATTGGGTAGGATCGATATTGAAGAAGGGCTTGGCATATTTGTAGCACTCATTGAGGGTTTGAATGCAGCCTTAATTGTGAATCATATTCATAGCTGGGGGAATACACTCAAGTTCTGGTGGAATCGCGACACTTTAGTTATCTCAACCTATAATGTTCTTCCTCACAGGCAGATAATCTTGGAACCACCCCCATACGGCGGTACCGACTTGCAGGAAATGAATGAGAGAATTGATGATCTAATGAGGAATCGAGGATTCGACGAAGTAGGATACGCGAAACGCAAAGTGGTCTTTGTTGTAACATCAGAAGCGAAAATAATCTCTCTTTATCAGGAAAAGCCAAAAGAGGAGAGAATAGATGAAAGCAATCTGATAGCTTCTTCAATCAAACTCTAGTTTTAGTATGCGGGTGTAATCCAATCAGAATATCTTGGGAGTTTCCCACACACCACATCGAGATATACCCGCTGTAATCTCCTTGTTATAGGACCAGGCTTTCCATCTCCAACAATCTTATGATCAACGACCACGACCGGTGTAATCTCTCCTGCAGTTCCACAAACAAAAATCTCATCCATGTTATAAAGCGAAGCTCGAGTAATATCTGTTTCGATTACCTCAACTTGGAGTTCTTCTCTAAACAGAGTGATCAACGAGTCTCTTGTTATACCCATCAGTATCGATGCATAGCTGGGCGGTGTTAATGCTTTTCCATCTTTTATTGTGAAAATGTTTTCTCCGGTTCCTTCTGAAACAAAACCTCGATGGTCCAGAAATATAGCTTCATCATAATTCCGTTCTATAGCTTCAAGTCTTGCAAGAACTGAATTCAAATAGTTCCCACATGCCTTTGCATGAATTGGAATTGCATGAGGTGGAATTCTCTGCCACGATGAAACAAGACATTTTATGCCACGTTCTGTTGCCCCTTTTCCCAAATATTCTCCGATTGGAATAGCATAGATTGCCACATTCACTGGAATCTTGATAGGGTTTACCCCAAAGGGACCATAGCCACGATATACGAGAGGACGAATATAGCAATTCACTTTAATCCCATTGTCCATAATGAGTCTAACAATAGCATTTCTCAATTCCTCCTTCGTAAAAGGTATATTCATCCTATAAATCATGGCAGAATAGTAAAGCCGATCCAAGTGCTCTTTCAGTCTGAAGATGTTGATATTATCATTGTAGGCATAACCTCTTATCCCCTCAAATACTCCAGTCCCATAGGATAGTGCATGAGCCTTTATGTGAACCTTAGCATCATCCCATTTGACGGTATTTCCATCCATCCATATGTAATCTGCGCGCTCCTCCTCCGACAACACGAACAACCCCAGAATTAAATGAGACAAGGGGCTTTAGAAAAATCCTCATTAATAACATTTACGTAGGTAATCTAAATGATTGGATAAGTAATTGTCCCAAGATCGATTTACAAGATCTTTGGATGGCTACTCAAATTCCAAGGCTTTGACCATTACTTTTCCATTTTCTTCTCTGATTTCTACTAATCCCTTATCTTCAAAGGGTTTAACCCAACGTTCCAAAACGTAAACGGTAGGGTGACCAACTATCAACCGTTTCAATTCTGTCCATCCAGTCTGATCAGTTAGTTTGAAGAACCAACCATAGCGTGTGTCATCAGTAACAACGTTTGTCAAACGATTCCAGCGTTCATCTGTAATGCGTATCTCTCTCTCCATTTTCATAGCTCTCTCAGAGAGTTCATGGATAGTAGCTTCTTGAACCTCTATCTGATTTCTTTGGCTTTCAACAACACTTGTAAGTTTCTGTATATCAGCCGGTAGCCTATCTCTCATTTCTTCAAGCGCATCTTCTTTAGCGCGGAGTTCCGACCCTAGCTCCGCTACTTTCGCCTCCAAGACTTCTACTTCGATCTTGTGTTCCTCAATTGCTTGATTGAACTTTGCTATTTCTTCTTCCTTTTCAGACAATTTGCTTTTTAACATGGACACTTCAGGGGAGGCGTCAATTCTATTGATAAGATTCACAGCATGATCTGAGATTTCTTCAGCAGATTGATTAATACCGCCTATTACGCTTGTTAAAATAGTCTTCACATTGTTCCAGATTTTTTCTTCGCAATCTACAATAGTCGATATTATTTCCTCATCGACTATTCGTTCTACTATTTTGGCAAAGATGTCTATCCCGCCAAATTCTTTAAGGCGAACAGGTATTCTGGTCTTGCAACTATCTAGTTCCTCACTATAATGCTGTAGTCCAAAATCCAGTTCAGATAAGAGGGTATCCTGCAGTCTTTTTACACCATTTCTTAACTGATCAACCATTTCAGGTAACTGCTCATAGGACAAAAACATTCCTCCATTGTACTTGATTATTCGAGGCTGATCATTAATGAATTCTTCAATATTATTGTCCATTTCTCATTTATTTACAATATTGGTTGTAGATATCTCCAAATATAAACATATTCATTAAATTACTCACAACACAAATTAGATGCCAAAAACAAAGGCATGAGTGCTTTTGATATTAGAGGACTATCTTTTGACAATCCAATTTGTTCCCACAGACGTCTGTGATCAACCTATTCTTTTTATCCATTTGACTCTGCTGACCTCGTAATCAACCAAAGCATAGCGAGGTTCACTCCTGTACCCTTCGAGTTCGACTTTGTGTCCAACTTTTGGGATGAAACCTGATTTTCTGAATATTTTGTCCGGTATTAGAACAGAGTAGAGTTTTTCGTTATCATCTTTTATGGTGAAAATCAAAAAGGCGAAAACTTTATAGTGGCTGATTCTCTTTGTTTTGGAAGAACTTATGTTTTTGATCACACCCCGGATTATGACCATCCGTCCGATCCTCCACTATTTACATCTAGATAGCTTAGCATAACCTCATACATACTTTTATAAAATATGGTCGGAAAATCTAAATGTGGAGATGAAGTTTTGAGCAAAAAGATAGAAGACAAATTCTCTTCGCTAATGAATAAGCTCGATGAGGTCGCTAAGAGTATTGATGAAGTTATAAAGACCTTAAAGGAAGACTTGACCCCCGCTTTTGAGAAGAATACTGAAGAATTAAGGGACATGATCAACAGACTTACTGAAACTATGGGGGTGGAGGCACGGAAATTTGATGACCAAACCAGCTTTCTGATAAGGAACCTTAACATCGGTATTGATGGCATTAAAAACACGTTTGATGTCAAGAAATTGGATCAGGCCATAGATAAGATCAACGATCTAAGCCAGAACATACTGAGCGGTGTTGATTTGGACAAAATGAGAGAGGGGCTCAAGCTTCTCGCCAAGAAAATCAAGACGAATTAAGAGAAACGTGAGGCTCACACAATGAGTGAAGATGTTCCGGGAGAAGTGTTGAGATTTGTCACCAGGGCATTAGAAGATATTTATTCGAGGACAGATAGCATAGTAAAGTCCATTTCTGAACTCAACAAAGCATTAAAGAGTCTGAAGGAAACACTTGACAAGAATACAAAGTCAATGGTCGAGCAGATAGAGAAATTGGGGAAACACAACAAAGATTTGAGGGTAAGTATGATAGGCAAGGTCTCGGAACTGGAGAACAAAGCTCATTCTGACTTGCAACTGATTCTTTCTGAAGTAAAGAATAGAACCCCCAAGGAGATGGTTGAAACCCTTGATAAGTTACTCAAGAAAACTAGGAGTGCAGCTTGGCTTGTTCAGCTAACATCTCTTAGCAGAGAGCTTACTAAAGTCCTGGAGAGACTTGAATAGAAACCTACAGCCCGGTTTTTCATTATTCTTCGTCTCGAATACCTTCCCATATAGATTTTGGTTTTACTTTCTTTTTAATATAAGAAGGGACACGTTCACCAACAACAACATCTGGTTCATCTTCCTCATCAGATGTCGTCTCGCTAGGTGAAGGAGGTGGACCTAGACTTGATTCCTCTTCCTTGAAAGAGGCTTTTGGTTCCTCAAACAAAGGCTTTGAGGCGGGCATAGGAGCTGGTTCGGCATCTTTTGTCAATGCGGGTCTTGCAGCCGGGGCCGGTGGTGCTACTACCTTTCTCGCTGGTGTTGATGGTCGAGAGGGTTGTACCAATCCTTTTACATCATTCAGAAGATTGGAAATGTGAAGAACCGGGACCAACAAGCTGATTTCGTCGATAAGATCCTTGGTTTTTTCTAATCCACTGAATTGGTTTTCTAGATTCTCTAATCTTGATAGAATTCGTTTCTCAAAATCACTCATTCTTGAAGTAAGCAAGCTTGTTGAATCATCCAATTTCTTTAGAACCGAGGATAATCCCTTAACAAGGTCCACGATTGCTTTCTCTAAGTCCTTAGTGTCTTTACTCATTGGCTGTCCTCCGGAAACTTACCAATTAATAATATATAGGTTTATTCTAAAAATGTATCTGTTCCTACTCCGATTCTTGAGGAACGCTAGGCGAGGTGTATTAGAAGTCTTGGAGTTCACGATGAACTATGGAGAAGTATTTCAGATTTATGGACTGAAAAAACTAAAGGTCCTTGAAGGAATTGTCCATATTGATGGTGCGCCTCTTCTGGCGGGTCAATCAATGGTCACTACTAAGGGAAAACCAGTCTCGGTTGAAGCGAAAGCATCATCAAAACTGTATATCGATACGATTCAAGGCGGAAAAGTAGATAAGATCGGTTTTGCGTTTCCTAAGGATCGCAAAAAGATCCTCCAGCTAATCCTAGATTCAAAAAAACCAATAAAAGTAATGATAATCGGGAAAGTGGATTCGGGAAAAAGCACCCTAATTACATACTTAGCCAACACTATATTTGCTGCAGGACTCAAAGTTGCCATTATCGATCTCGATGTGGGGCAATCAAACATAGGTCCTCCTACGACTATCGGAATGGGCATACTTGAAAAGCCTGTTTTGAGTCTGGATAAGATCGATCCAAAAGAGATTTACTTTGTTGGTTCGACTTCTCCTCAGAGACATCTTTTGAGAGCAATAGTCGGATTGGAAAGACTCCTCAGCAAAGCAATTGAAGAAGCTGAGGTCGTACTGATTGATACAACAGGATGGATTCTTGGGGGGGCTGCTAGGGCATATAAGACCGCAAAAATAGACATGATCCAACCCCACATAATAGTTGCGCTACAACATGAAGATGAGATTGAACATGTAATAAGACCCTATGAATATACCAAAATAAGAATAATTAGAGCAGCAGTATCTGACAAAATTAGACCCAGGAGCGCAATTGTCAGACGATCATTAAGAATGGAACTTTTTAGAAGATATTTCGCCAATTCAAAAGTCCGTACTATTCCGATCGAAAGCCTTGGAAAAACATATTCACTTTTTGGCACAGGTAAGCCCGCGGCCGAAGAGGTAGTTGAAATGCTGAGAAGAATCTTGAAAGTGAAAGTATTATACTGTGAACAATCGAAAAATGGTATATTCATAGTGAAAGCAAGAGATGAACGATATGATAAGACCAGCTTGCCAACATTAAAAGAGTTGTTCGGTGTTTGTGAGATTAGAATAGTAAGTCAAGGAAGCGAGAATGGTATTATCGTAGGCTTATTGGACCATAATGGCTCATTGAAGGGGCTCGGCATTATTCAAAGAATAGTCTATGAAACTGGCGAACTCGAGCTGAAGACACCGGTTGAGGGAAAGATATCTCAGATGCAATTCGGTTCCTTAAGAATTGACTCAGCAGATGAAGAGTTGACAGAGAAATTGTGATGTTTTCGATAATTGTTTGGAGATATAAAAATAATAAAAATAAGAATAGATGTAGGTATCCCACCGAACACCTGCATCCGAAGCTTACCTGGAAGTTATAGGAACACGCCACCCAGTATGTCGGCAACTGCTCGCGAGATTACATTGAGGAGTAGATGCGGAAATATTCCAAAAATGACCGTTAACGCAGCCATCAGAATCATCGGGACCCACATACTTGAAGGTGCTTCATGAACGTGATCTTGGTTTTGGCGTGGTTGTCCGAAGAAGATCCTCCATACCGTCCACAGATAGTAAGCTGGAGTCAGTATTGTAGATATCAGAGCTATTGCAGTTATCCAAAGCATTTCGGGACTGGTCGCAATTTGAGCCAAGCCGCCGGTGAAGATCATCCACTCCGATGTAAAACCTGCCAAGGGCGGGGTACCGCTTAGCGACAGCGCCGAAATCAGGAATACTATTGCCGTAATTGGCATCTTGCTCGCCAGGCCGCCCATTTTTCGGATGTCTCTTGTTCCTACTTCGTGCATAAGAGTACCTGCGCACATGAACAGGGCACCTTTACCAAGAGCATGAGCAACAATATGAAAGAGCCCGCCGGTCAATCCTAATTCTGAATAGACTGATAGACCGAAGAGAATGTATCCCATCTGACTTACGCTGGAGTATGCTAGTAACCGCTTGATATCCGTCTGCGCGATGGCCATGAAGCCTCCCCAAACCATCGTTACGACTGCAAGGGCCGAGATTATTGTCCTAGCTGAGAGAACAACATCGCCCATGAAAGTCAAGGCAATTCTGGCCATAGCAAATGCACCGAGCTTTATCATTATGCCAGACAGCATGGCAGATATGGGTGTTGGAGCCTCACCGTGTGCATCGGGTAGCCATGTGTGTACTGGAAATGCTGCCATTTTTACGGTAAAACCTATCATGAATAGGAACAAGATCGCAGCCATTAGATCGAAGGGTATGCTCGCGGACGCGATTAATGAACCCAGAACTACCATGTCGAATGTTCCTGTTAGAGCAAATAAAACGAAGATGCCGAGCAGCATACACAGGGCTCCGACGTGTGTAAAGATGAAGTATTTAAACCCGATTTTCGGACCTTGTCCAGGTGTTCCCCAGAAGGCAATGAGTAACCAGCTTGGAACCAGCATCAATTCCCAGAATATATAGAACTGTATGAGATTTGTTGCAACCACTACTCCCATCATCCCGCCGAAGAAGAGCAGCAGGTTTGCATAATATCCTGCATGTCCAGGTTCATCCTTCATGTAGTTGTAGCTGTAGATGGTAGCGAAACACGAAACCAAAGCAATGATGCCCATCAAAGGAAAGCTTACTGCATTGACCAGAATCCCAAACGATATGCCCAGTGTCGGGGCAAATTCATAGCCAGGATAGTAGGAGATGGTTGATCCAGCCAGGATATCAGGAATCATAGAGAAGACGAATATTGCTGTCAATATGGCAACGACTATGGATGCAATTTCTGCGAACTTACCGTACCTCTTTCCAACTGGGTAAATTATTACAGGAGATACCGTTGGCAGTAGTAATGCCAGTATTGGGGCATATGGTATTATCATCTATTTTTACCTCCGAGTTACATATTTTATGGGGCTAGTACTAGGAAATACAGTACAAGGATTGAAACTATGGCAATCATGCCAAGTAACACACCAATCATGTTATAGGATAGGACGCCTGTCTGTAGTTTTCTAAATCTCTTGCCAAACGCTGAGAAGGTTTTGGCGACTCCTCTGTTAAAACCTTCCAAGCCCTTCATCTCAGGATACTTATAAAACCAATTTGAAATGCGTTTGGCTGCTTCTGCAATTGCATAATTAAGCCTATCAATGCCTTCTGTTTCAGCATATTTGTATAGGCCACTACCTGCTTTAACTGCTCCTCGAACGAAGACCCGATAGTAAGCTTCGTTGATGTACCATCGATTACGCAGGAATTTGTAGATTGGCTTTATTGTAGGCGTCGGAGTTTTTCCGTCCCGCCTAATATATAGCATAAACGCTGGAAGGAAGCCGATAGCAAGCATTAGAAGGCTTGTTCCCAGTGCTATCTGTACAGTTGGATCTAGGATCGGAACAGTATGTGCTACAGGGCCGTGACCTAGAATTGCTCCGAAATAAGTGTGCAAAGCTCCCTCAAAACCCGAGAATCCTAAGAAATCGGGTATTGATAAGACGCCTATCAAGACTGTAAACCCGGCAAGAACTAACAGGGGAACAAGCATGTTGAGTGGAGCTTCGTGAACATGTTTACCCTCACCCTCTCTTTTCTTCAGAAAATCACTCTTTGGACCAAAGAAGGTTATTCCGAGCATGCGCAGGCTGTAGAAGGCTGTTATGGCTGCAGTAACCGCTGCCACAATGAATAGTAAGACCTGTTCGGTCTGCAGTGCGGAAACAAGGATAGCTTCCTTGCTCCAACCGCCGGCAAACAGGAAGGGTACACCACTAAGTGATAAAACGCCTATAAGCATGGTTCGGTAGGTCCAGGGCATCTCCTTGCTAATTCCCCCCATCTCAAACATATTTTTCGTTTCGGTAGCGTGAAGTACGGCTCCGGCTGCCAAGAATAGGAGAGCCTTGAAGATTGCGTGAGCAGCCAAGTGGAATACTCCCGCTGTAAATCCTGCACCGAATTCTATTGCCATCCCACCTATACCTAATGCGCAAAACATGTATCCGAGTTGGCTAATAGTAGAAAACGCCAGAACTTTCTTGATTTCTTTGGCCACCATACCCATGGTAGCAGCCATAAACGCAGTAAATATCCCAATCCAAGCAACCACTTGGAAGAAGGTATAGAGTTCTGGAAAACCGTGAGTGAATGCTTCGTGGAATATAGGCAAACTCCTGGCAACCAGGTAGACGCCTGCCTTAACCATGGCGGCAGCGTGAATTAGTGCACTGACTGTTGTGGGGCCCGCCATAGCTTCTGGGAGCCAGACCTGCAGAGGGAACTGGGCAGATTTTCCTATAGGCCCCCCTAGGAGGAGTAAAGGTACTATCAGGGAAATACCCATAGTTGAAAGAATGCCCATCCAAGCGAAATCGCTTTGAAGTTCAAGGTAGTTGAAAGTTCCTGCAGTCGCAAAGATAATCAGGATTGCAATCAAGAGAGTGATATCACCAGCCCTAGTTACTATAAATGCTTTCAATCCAGCGTGTGCATTGTAGTCACCTTCTGATGCGTATCCCGGAACAGGGCTTGGTGTAGTTTTTTTGTGCCAAAAACCAATCAATGCATAACTGCATAACCCAACACCCTCCCAACCTATAAACATCAAGAGGAAGTTATCGGCCATTACGAGTAAAACCATAGAGCCAATAAAGAACTGCATGAAAAACCAATATCTAGTCTTATCTGGATCTCCATGCATGTATCCTATTGAATAAAGGAGGATAAGAAAGCCGATATCAGCTGCCACATTTGCAAGTAGGACACTCAGCGGATCTATAAGAACACCCACATTAAGTCCTATCGTAGGCATCCATGGGACTATCCAGTCATAAGGTATTTCGTGAGAACTCCCATCAAGCATAACAACCTGATCGGCCAGAATATCTGGTATCATGGAGACTGCCATGATCATGGCCAGAGCTCCAAAGATAACTGCCGCATAATCCCTAACTTTTGGACTAATCTTGGCAAATACCGGTGTGAGAACCGAGCCAACCAGAGGAATCGCCCAACAGAGCCATGCAGCATAGGGAATCAAGTTATTTTTACCTCCTTTTGATGACTTGGAAGCGGGTGTTTATTGCTTACAAGTAGTTTAAAAGATTTTCTACTGAGAATAGTTTGGCCAGAAGAATTTTGGATAGACTTCGCCATTTCATTGGAAAGAGTAAAAGGGTCTGCTTCAAGATAGAGTCAGAGGAAATGGCAGTTGAAGGGGGGTTTGTCTGAGGATAGAATTAAGCCTTTGGGAGTAATCTTCATAATCATCTGAGGAAGAATAAGCTCCCTTCGTCTATCATCTAAACAAGATTCTACACTATTGGAATGTACGTGAAGTATACAAGCACAAAGATTATTGAATTCAAAAAACCATGAGAGATCGTAGATGCTATTACATTATGTCCGGATTTGAGATAGACAACTCCGATTACAAGCCCCTCAAGTATCGTGGGAAATATCCTAAAGAATTCAATATGAAGTACACCAAATAGAATGGAAGCGAGGATAAGACCCCGATTTTCTCCGAGAGAGTTTTCCAGTCCTTTTTGAACAAACCCTCTAGAGAAGATTTCTTCACACGGCGCTATAACAAGAAATGATAGGAAAATCCAAGTAGTAAGAGAGGCAATATCACGGGGCGCTAGTAAATCAAGGTATTGCAGGTACGATTCTGGAGGGGATCCAAGAATTAGAACTTGAATTCCAACGCCTGCAAAGCCTAATCCAATGGCTACAATGCTTGAAACCAACGCCAAAACTATCCACTTATAGGATATTCTTTTCACTCCAAGGCTATTATAAGATGCTTCGAAAAATCTTGTAGCAGCAACAATCGTTACAAGCAGGATTGTGAATTCTGTTATGATTACGCCCAGCCAGACACTGTATAGATGAACAAAACTAAAAGAAACAATTATTATCAAAACTACAGCCCATACCAGAAGAGCATGCTCAATTCTCCATATCCTGCTTTCATTCGATTCTGGACGTTCTGCCATTTTCATATGCCCCCTGGTTGTAATGACCAAATGTATGAATATACTATAATCAAAAAGGTAGAAAAATAGTTTTCGACCTATTCTCCCTCTTATTACTACTCGGAAGGACTGATTAACTTCAGGGATGAGCAAAATACACCTTTATCATGGGCTTCGAACGATCTACTTTCACAAACCCATATCTTTCAAATTGAACAACAGCACCTTGGGACAAACTGATGCACTCGGGTTCTCCAAGACCCTTTGAAGTCTCACCATTCTCCAAAACAACCTCTACTGGAACACTATCGGCAGAAGGAACCCAATGGATTATTCTTTTCACATCCGACTTTCTTGCATCATCTATGGTTCCACTGTGATAGGAAGCCATGATTTGCCTTTTGTCAATTGCGATTATTTCGATATTAGCCAGATCCTTCAATCGGATTCTATCTCCAATGCCAATTCTCTCTACATCACTTCTAGATATGTACACTGAAAAGCGGCCATTCTTGAGAGGTACACTAATCTTTCGCCGTCCCCTATCTGGATAATCTGGATGTCTCGGAGGGTTAGCAATCATCATTTTATCACTAGGTACGCCTTCTACTGCCAACTCTATTGGAGCATCAACAAAGAACAATCGGTTTACAACTGGATCAATCATCTTTCGATTGATAGCATATAATAGACTTGGACTGTAATCAATATCGGTCAAACTGAGGCCGAGGTCCAAGATTGCTTGTCTAATAGCTTCCGACTCGAATCCACGCTTTTGAAGTGATTGAAGACTCCAAGTTCGAGGATCAGCCCAACCGTAGTATACTCCTTTATCAATCAAGCGACGGGAACGGGATTTGCTTAGGGAAAGATCAGTAAATTTAATTGTGCCATAATGGATAAATTCGCGACTTTCAAACCCCAGGAGATCCCAGATCATTTGTTCCAGTCTATCTTCCTTGATTAGATCTTTTCCTCTCAGAATATGAGTTATGCCCAAAAGCACATCATCAATTGCCCAAGAGAACTCTAATAAAGGCCAGACTCGGTATTTTGACCCTACCCTTGGATGAATTCTATCTGAAATCCTCATAATCACATGATCTCTGAGTGCAGGATCATCTGCATCCATACCGGTTCTGAGTCTAACAGCAGCTTCTCCTGCGCCATACGCACCATCAATCATTTTTCCCCAACGGTCAAGATTTTGCTCGATCTCTAGACTCCTACAGGGACATGGCTGTTTGGTTAGTTTAAATTGATCTCGCCACTTAGATTGGTCACAAGTACACACATAAGCGAGTTCTTTTTCCAAGAGTTTCCTGCACCATTCATAAAAAAACGGGAGTCGGTCTGACTTGTATAATATTTTATGGTACTTAACATCCAGCCAGTCTAATCCTTCTAAGATAAGATCATAGGCTTCGGGAAGGATAATCTTCTCTTCACTTCCAATAGTATCGTCAAACACCAGTAGGAGATTTCCGTTGTATTGTTTCACGTATTCATCATTTAGAATAACCATCCTCGCATTTCCGATATGGAGTGGTCCAGATGGATATGGTGCTAATCGCATGACAATACTCCTGTATCTGTCAGCGTTGGGTAGCGAAGGCAGAATCTTCTCCTTGATCTCTTTCTCTTTTGCCGGTTTGTCGTATTGAGATGCTAACTTCTCTTGTTCTTTTAGCGGTATCCTGTTTGTTTCTTCAATGATCCTCTTGAGAATGATAGAAATCTCTTTTGTCTTCGATTTGAGTTCTGGTTGCTCTGAAATAATCTTACCCATAACTGCTTTGAAATTAGCTTTCCCACCGTACTTGACTGCATTAAGCAAAGCGTACTTGCGCGCAATTTTCTCCAACATCAATGGAATCTCCCCGGCAGTGAGTAAGCATCTTTTGAGGAAAACGTTCTCTATTTTATCGGTTATCCTTAATTAAATTAAACCCGAGATCTGATCAAAATCAGAAGAAGGATGAAAGAAGGGAGGTTGAATCAAAACCCCCCTTTCCTCCTCACCGTCCCCGTAGTAATCCGAAGGATAACTACTCAAATTTCGCCCTTCTCGCCTTATATCTGATAGGTTTAACGATTATAAAAGCATTTAGTAGATGCGATTATCAAAACTCATACAGAAAGTACTTTTCGTACCATCATTCGAGCTAGCATGGAAAAGCAATCAACCACATTTACTCCGAACTTGGCAGAGGATTCATAATAGGGAATTCCCCGATCATAGGCTAGCTTTTCTCCCTCTTCACGACCGATTATGCGACTGTTGGTCATGTCTACCTTATTCGCAACCAGAATCATTGGAATGATACTGCATTGAGCCACAACTTCATTAAACCACTTTTCCAAGTGTTCAAATGTTTCACGTCTTGTTACGTCATAAACCAGCAGACATCCTTTGGCACCTTTATAGTATAGAGATCTTAGACCGCTAAATCGTTCTTGACCACCTGTATCCCAGATTTGCAGCTTCACTTGCAGTCCGTCCACATCTATGGTCTTTATCGCAAATGATACACCGACGGTAAGCTTATATTCATCACTAAAATTCTCCTCACTAAACCTAGTGGTCAAGGATGTTTTCCCGACTGCCCCATCTCCAACTACAATGGTTTTGAAAAGATAATCATATCCGACCATAGCAATTCCCTGTTGTAACTGATTCAGTCTCTAATACCTAATTTTCATTTATGTGATAAAAACATTATCAACATGTCAACCGGTGTCGAAAACTCCAAACTTCCAAGTGGATTGAATCAATGGATCTCTTTGTAGATCCCATAATAGCATTTGAATATTGGAAAAAACCATAAGCTGCTATGGAGAAATGTTTATATAGAAGTTTAATTTCCCCTTGGAAATGAACCTTACGATAATAGGATATTTTTGGAGGTGAAGGGGTTCCATGTCGGCACAACTAGCACAAATTGGTGGAACACCTGTCTTAATCCTTAAAGAAGGTACAGCAAGAAGTCGTGGTAAGGAAGCCCAAAAATCAAACATCATGGCTGCAAAGGTAATAGGTGAAGCAATAAGAACCTCACTAGGTCCCCGCGGAATGGATAAAATGCTTGTAGACAGTTTGGGAGATGTGACGATTACAAATGATGGAGCAACAATCTTAGACGAGATTGATGTTCAACATCCAGCTGCAAAGATGATGGTGGAAGTTGCCAAAACGCAAGACGACGAAGTCGGGGACGGAACTACAAGCGCGGTTGTATTAGCAGGCGAACTCCTTAAGAAAGGTGAAGAGCTTATTGAGCAGAACATTCACCCGACAACAATAGTTGCAGGATACAAGAAAGCTGCCGATAAGGCAATTAAGACTCTAGAAGAGATTTCTATAACAGTAGAACCTAATGATAAGAAAGTTCTTAGGAAGATTGCCATGACATCCATGAATAGTAAATCTATCGCTGGAGCAAAGGAGCATTTTGCAGACATATCAGTCAAGGCACTTAGTCAGATTGCAGAAGACAGAGCTGGCAAACTGTATGTTGACATCGATATGGTCGGGATAGTAAAAAAACAAGGAAAAAGCCTGAAAGAAACCGAATTGGTTGATGGCATAGTAATTGATAAAGAGGTAGTTCATTCAGGAATGCCCAAGCGTGTTGAAAAAGCGAAGATAGCACTGCTTGATACAGCGTTAGAGGTTGAGAAACCAGAATTTGACGCGCAAATAAGGATATCGGATCCCACTCAGATGAAGGAGTTCCTTGCCGAAGAAGAAAACATGCTTAGGAAAATGGTAGAGAAGATTGCGAATGCTGGCGCGAACGTAGTATTCTGTCAAAAAGGAATCGACGACATGGCTCAACACTTTTTGTCTAAGAAAGGGATTTTATCAGTTCGGAGAGTCAAGAAGAGCGATATGGAGAAACTGAGCAAAGCTACTGGCGGTGTCATTTTAACCACCATGGACGATTTGGATCGGAAGAGCCTTGGCGAGTGTGGACTTGTAGAGGAAGTAAAGATTGGAGAAGACAAGCTGATATATGTTAGAGAGTGCAAGGATCCTAGAGCCGTTAGCGTCGTCATCCGCGGAGGAACCGAGCTCGTAGTTGATGAAGCAGAAAGAGCACTTCATGACAGTCTTTGTGTTGTCAGGAATGTGATGGAAACCGGCAAAATTGTTGCTGGCGGCGGTGCGCCTGAGATAGAAATCGCCAAGAGACTGAGGAGCTATGCTGGAAGCGTTGGTGGTAGAGAACAATTAGCTATTGAGGCGTTTGCTGACGCCCTAGAAATAATACCTTCAACCCTTGCAGAGAATGCAGGACATGATCCAATTGATGTTCTAGTTGAACTTAGAGCTAAGCACGAAGAAAAAGAAGGCGGACTATGGTACGGCGTAGATATTATCAAGGGTAAGGCAACAGATATGCATAAGCAAGGAGTCATTGAACCCAGCATAGTGAAACGTCAGGTTATTCGCTCGGCGACCGAATCGTCTCAAATGATATTGAGGATAGATGACGTAATAGCATCCAAAGGAATGAGCAGGGAAGATATGCCCAGAGGCGGTCCTCCTATGCCCGGCGGGATGCCCGGAATGCCACCTTATTAAAATGAGGGGTTCACACCCTTTTTTTTACCCGGGTAGATTCATTCTTTTCTCTTTAGACTGTCTTTATCAGACTTGAGATTTAAGACTTTAAACTATCTTCACATTCTTCTTAACAGATCTAGGCTCTTCTTGACGGCTTCCAAACCCGAGGGGGCAAAAATCCAGATTAATGGTTCCTTCCCTATGTCGCCTCTATCCCAGAT
>JBHLPJ010000091.1:0-5613 GCA_048939565.1 Promethearchaeota archaeon | reverse complement strand
TCGGTGCTGGGTGACGGAAAGACCTCAGCTCCGTAGAGCCTCATGAGTTTGTTTCTATCAGGTTTCCATTGGTAGGCAAACTTGACCCAAAATATCCGGCATCTGAGATCAAGGAGACTGGCGGCATAGGATAAAGCAGACCCCCATTGCCCCGCTCCTGTCTCGGTCGATACGCCCGAAAATCCTTCCTCAGCAGCATAATAACACTGGGCCAGGGCAGTGTTTACCTTATGGCTTCCTGTGGGAGACAAATCTTCACGCTTATAGTAGATGTGAATGTTTTCCCCCAATTTTAGCTTCTTTTCTAACCGAATTGCTCTCATCAAGGGACGTGGTCTTCCAGCCTGTACATAGAGTTCCCAAACCTCATTAGGAATTTCAATCCATGATGTTGATGAGGTTTCTTGCTCCAACACCGAGCGGGTTAATATCTTGGGAAGCAGTTCCAAACGCGATGGATCTTCTGGTGGAGCCTTAGCTGGAGGTAATTTTTCTGGTAATTCAGGAATAATATTGTACCAGTTTGTAGGCAACTCATCAGGTGTGATTTGGAATTGGTTGGTTGAGGGCATGCTATCTCACGCCTAAACATTACAGTTAATTGTTTAATAAGTGTTTTATCAGTTTGCTTGTCAAATTCCTTTCAAAATTGTACTGCACGCTGATTTTGCGTTCTCGTAATAGATTAGAGATGTCAAAAATGAGTGGCGGCGCCCCCTTAAGTGGATGTTCCTCCCGATTTTAGTATCCTGAAGTACAATCTCCATTCCGCACCCTACCAGCGCTGAACGTTAAGGCTTAGGTTGCTCCTTCGGGCAATCAGGAATTGTCTCCCGGGCCTGGCCGGTTCACCTTGTGAAGACCCTGACAATCTTCCCTACAGAAGATGCCGAATCTCCGCCAGCCCGCTAGGACGGAATTTCACTGTCGTACAACTGGTCTTAAAACCGGTTGGTTTACATCGCCTTTTGGGTTACTGATCCCCGCATAATGTCCGTTTCGGGTTATAGGGCAGGACAAGCTCCCCGATCCTACCGCCGCCGCAATATCATTCGCAAAATTAACCTATTAATGTTTTCTTTGGCCGGAGAAATCAGATTATTCTAAAGATTCCTGTGATTAAGGCGAGGGTAATTTACGCCGTATTCCTTGTAGAAGTTGGCAAGTCTTGCAGATTCTTTTGTTGGTAGGCGCACCGCAGACCCGACAAGTATCAAGTTGAGACGTTTTTTCTAGAACCAGAGGAGTTAGCGACTCCCGTATTTGATCGGCCGCTCGCAGCAGATTGTATTTCACTTCAGGATGCTTTTCTTCCATATCATTTAGGAAAACTCGTATATCGTTTCTGAGAGCTTCAGAAGCATAAGGGCAGACTACTTCCGGGATTGGAATATCCTTGTAGTAAGCATAGAGAGTCGTCTCTTTCTCGGGAATTTCACGTATAGGTTTTATGCGGGGGACGAACTCGGGCTGATAATTCATTAGTGGGGCTGTTCGAATTATCCTGGCAGTATCACTTCGGATAATATTCATAAGAACAGTCTGAGCCTCATCATCGAGGTTGTGAGCTGTTGCAAGTCTGTCCGCATCAACCATTTTGGCAACCTGATTAAGAGCATTTCTTCTCAGAACACCACAGTGAGTGCAGGAGGATACAGAGTTTTCATCTTCTTTTACAGTCTTGGCAAGTTCGTCCAACTTCATTCCGAAAAGATTCTCAAAGGATACAACAACATGTTCAATGCCCAAGGCCTTTGCTACAGCAGTTGCATTTTTCAGACTCTCATCACGATAGCCAGCAATACCTTCATCCACAGTTACAGCAATGAGTTCGGCCTTTGGAAAACGTTTTTCAAGCTCATCAAGGATGTAAAGAAGGACTGAGCTGTCTTTTCCTCCGGATATCCCTACTGCTATTCTGCTATCCTCGCAGAGCATATCGTACTTCGAAATGATCTTCTGAACCTTTTTTTCAATGGATTTTAAAAAACAATTCTTGCAAAGATACTCTCCTGAATATCTTCTGTATTTGACAGCTTTTTTTGAACAGTAGTTGCACTTCAACAGAATCCCTCTTGATGAGAAAGGCCTGTGAATCTTAGTGGAGGAAAAGGCTTTTAACTCTTGAGAATTTCGAACAACAAATTCCCCATCAAATGAGAAATTGATGATCTATTAGAATAGAAGAGGAAACGAGATAACAGTGAGCGATATGTTCAATATTAGAAGCGAGACCGCAAAGATGCGAAATCCATTTAGTATGATCCTTCCCGCCTTAGGAGATCTCTTTTTCAATAGTATGTCCAACGCATCAGCCAACATTCTGTCCCCGTCAAAGAGAGGAATAGGAAGAAGATTCATTATGCCTACGCTGAAGGCAATAATGTGAGTCCAAAGGAGCACTTGGTATAGATGATATGGAAAGGCCTTCCCCAACCATTGGCCCCACGGACGGGGCGGATAATAGGGGAACGTAGGACTGATCTGTACACCTACGAAACCACGCGAGCTATTATTGGGATTAACGGATGTTATGATGTTGATCGACCCCATATCTGTTTCCAGGATTACAGTGTCCCCAGGGGAGATGTTGTCCATGAATTCGACGAAATCTTGAGCAGATTCGATGATTGTGGTGAGATTCAAATCAGGAGCGGAGGCTCCGAATAGCCCGAAGGGCGGGATTATCTGTCCATGGATGGGGCTATCAGGAACGGTTCCTTGAATGAGAATTCCTTGTTGAGGCCCAAAGAATGGAGAAATAAGTCCTCCGAAAACTGCAAGGTTGCTTATGAGCAGAAACGCGCACACAGCGATGCCTAAATTAGAAAAAGATCCTGCTGCAAATATTCTCAGACGACTCTTTGGGCTAGCTTCTTTGGTTTTTTCTTCATCAATTTCGACAAATGCCCCAGGCAAGACTGCGGCCACGAAAACTCCCGATGATTTTACAGGAATATCCTCTACTTTTGCTGCCACACCATGTGATAGCTCATGAGTCAACATCACAATCATAAGCGGAAATATGAAGTAGACAAGGGTCATACCAGTTATCGTTATGCCGGGAATAATCGGAAAGGTTGGAACTGCTTGTGAAGGTGCTAGGAAGAAGTTCAGAGCATTGTTGAATAGAAAATATAGGACATATCCCATTATTACGTATGCCACTCCGGCACCGATTGTCCAGATGCTTTTCCAGGCTCTAGGCCATTTGTGAGCAATACGCCCTATGGCACGATTCAGTCTTTTTGTCTTTGCCATGACTATGAGTGGAAACACTTCAACTCCAAATCGTCTTAGGCGGAAAAGCTGATCCAGAAGAAAGATGACGACCCAGAAGATCAGAATTCCAGTAATTACCTCGTACAGTGCATTCACACCCCAACCATCATCAGATCCTAAGCAACCTGAATTTCAGAAGTGGATTTGTTGAAGTCTCGAATAGAAGTACTAATATAAAAACCTATAGAGCAAGAATTCCGTGGCATATCGGGATGTGGTCGCTGCAGCAAAAGCTTTTTAATTGCAGAATCTTCAACTTTTGTGTTTCTAAATGATCCAAAAGCTCCCGGCTTTTGGATAGAATGACACATAGATGTGGAA
This sequence comes from Promethearchaeota archaeon, assembly GCA_048939565.1. Lineage (GTDB taxonomy): Archaea > Asgardarchaeota > Odinarchaeia > Odinarchaeales > JBHLKK01 > JBHLKK01. Next base: position 2,010 of record JBHLPJ010000091.1, on the reverse strand, counting down.
GGTATATAGTATGACGGAAGAGAAGAAATATACAGAACAAGAATACCACAGGAAAATGGGAGTTGACCTGTTCAACTTAGTTTGGGCCCTCCTGGATAAAAAAGACAGAACCAAAGAGGAAGACGACAAAATGATTCATGCGGCACACGCTTCTCGTTTTCACTGGGGTGAAATCGGGACCGCCACCAATTTTGCTAGAGGTGAGTGGCAGATCTCCAGAGTCTACTCCGTTTTGAATCAATCTCAAGCTGCAGCCTATCATGGGAAAAGAAGTCTGGAGATCTGCCAGGAAAACAAGATTGGGGATTTTGATCTTGCTTTCGCTTATGAAGCAATGGCAAGGGCGCATGCCTTAGGTGGGGATAAGTCTCAAAGCGCAAAATATACCAAGTTGGCCGAAGAGGCTGCGGAGCAAATCAAAAAGAAAGAGGATAGAGATTATTTCTTAACTGAGCTAAAGACAATTCCCAGGGGATAAAAGAGATACTGATAGCTCCGATGTAATCGATAGTTTACAATACCGCATAGTTCAAGTAAGATGTGGCTGTGAATCGCCCGAAGAGTTGGAGACGTGGCAAGATAACAGAAAGGGAGAGTAGAAGCATGTACGTTGTAGTTTTGATTACTGCACCCAATCCAAAAGAGGCTGAAATCATAGGGAAAACCCTTGTGGAGAGGAGACTAGTTGCATGTGTAAACATCATACCCAAAATTAGGTCTATCTTTTGGTGGGAAGGGAAGATCGAAGAGAGTAGCGAAGTATTAATCATTGCAAAAAGCAAATCAGATTTGATGATGGAGATCCAAGAGACTGTCAAGGAAAAGCACAGCTATGATGTTCCAGAAATCATCGCACTGTCGGTGAAATCAGGACTGCCCCAATACTGCAAGTGGATAGATGAAAGCGTCAAATAGAAGGAAGAGAAATGGCAAAGAAACCTATCATAACAGGAGACAGAGTTGAGATAGTATATTCTCCGGAGCGCTGGGAGATCTTGAAAGGATTACGAAGGCAAGCAAAAGAGATCATGGCTGCCTTAGTTTCACACCAGATTTCTTCGGTTGTTCATGGAAGCGTAGCTAGAGGAGACGTATCGAAGGAAAGCGATGTCGACATATTGATTCCAAACACAGTCTCCTCCTTTAGAGTTGAGCTGGCACTCAAGAGTGCCGGATTTTCTTTTTATTCTAGAGAAATCGTTCAAGCAACACCAGGACACTCGATGAAGGCTCACATATATTTGAACTATCAAACTGTGGTTACATTTCCATTAATCAGATTGAGAAGGCTTGAGTATGAATTCTACATGTTCGGTGGTACTGTTTCGGTACAAGAGTTGGAAAAAGACGTTCGTGTTGATGGTGTTGATAAAAGGTTGATGCTCATTGAGCCTACCGATGCCGGTCATATAGAGAGCCCCATCGTTGGAAACGAGTCGACCGCTGCAAAGATCTTGGGAGTGAGTGTAGATATAGTCAACGAGCGAATAAGGGTCTTGACTAAGAGGGATGAAGGGGGAAGAACAGGGATATTCCTGAAACGCATAATGAAGGAAGGGGAGGTTTTCGAAGAGATACTAAAGCAGATCGGCGACAGGGATCCGGCGGTTAAAAGAAGACTCAGGGAGGAGAAATCAAGGTGAACAATGTGGAAAGGATAATAAAAGAAACAGATGGAGGATCATTGGTAGTAGGTCAACTACCGGAGGGGTGTCAACTTTGCATCAGGGGGGCGAAGTTGGTACTTCTGGTTACGGGACTCTGCAGGGCCGGCTGTTACTACTGCCCGCTGTCTAAGAAACGGATGGGAATTGATGTAGTCTATGCAGATGAGGTACTTGTTAGAGACGATGAGGACATTCTAAAAGAGGGGCGGCTTATTGATGCAGAAGGGGCCGGCATTACAGGCGGTGATCCCCTAATTGTGCCTAAACGAACAATAGAGTATATCAAGTTACTGAAAAAAGGCTTTGGAGATGACTTCCATATACACCTTTACACCAGCGGAAG
>JBHLPJ010000090.1:0-5633 GCA_048939565.1 Promethearchaeota archaeon | reverse complement strand
ACATAGACATTATGAATCAACAAATCACCTTGAATCTTCTATATATAGATTGATAATACTTTTTTAAAAAAGTATCTTGATACCTTCGATCGGTGAGCAAAGGATACCGAAATATGAAGGATGGGATTACTTTTTGATTATTCTATATGCTTGATATAATATTCCACCAAAAACAACAGCAATACCTATTCCAGCATAAAGCGGATAATCTGCTACAACTCTTGCAAGCAATCCAAGCAAATCCAGTGAGGCGACCTCGAACACAAAATGCTCTGAGTAAGCTGTATATGGTGTACTGTTCCAAACAAAGCTCACTTCCGCCCTTGGGTAATCATAAAATCCTTCATCGTTGAATTGGATCGTGTAGTCAACACTGACACTCTGCCCGGGGCCAAGCGTTCCGATATCATAGACATAGCCAGATTCAAGATCTCCGGAAAGATAGTTAACCATCGGATACTTAACGAAAAAGGCAGAATCGCTAAGAACAACACTTGTTGCTGTCTCATTAGCTTCGAGATTCCCTACTTCTATTGTGACCTCTATCGGTGATCCCAAAGGGATTGAATCATCGCTTATCGGCGTTCCTTCTATAGCAAAAGTTCGACTTATCGATAGATTTAGCGGAAAAGTGTAGTTGAATTGAATCCAGATGTCTGAATGTGATTCACCTGCTGAGAAACCTCCACTCAAATTAGGTGGATCATAGCCCACAGTCATACTCGGGGGATAATAATCGGTTATGTTAGTTCCAGTTGGAAACATCACACTGAGCATTGCTGTACTCACATCTGTTCCCCACGAAATGTCTCCAGCATGGCCCGTCAGCTGATTGATAGATAAATTATGCCTTCCTGCGCTTGCAAGATAGAAGTCCCATCTTGCTGCAGCAAAGATGAATGATTGCCCAAAGATTTGTTCAAAACCACTCCCACTAATATTCATAAGCGATTCAAGTGCGTGACCAATGATGCCTGCGCCGTATGCGATGGATTGAGCATCTGTAACTGATGAGAACACTTCAGCAAGACCACCTAAACCACTTAGGTTCGTCAAAATGCCAGATGGAACGTTCGAAGACACATAAGTATACTCTGTTATGTATATTCCAAACATCTCCGGAATTGTTAGATTGATTTCACTGGCTTTTGTTAAAGTCAAGCCAAATGCTGAGCCAAAATCATCGGCCAGATTCTGAGAATACGTCTGAATGGATGATAGGCTAAGATCTGAAGGATATGCTGTAACAAACATCTGGTTGGGAATTAGATTCAGCAGCTCATCAATATCTTCAAAAGAACCAAATCCATCTGTACCGTTCCCGTTCTCATCTCCTCCAATTAGTTCATTCAGAAGCTCGGGAGGTATGGGTGGTGTATCCCCCTCCCAGTAGACAAGAGCTGCAGCCATAAGATTTTGAACTTCTGGAGAGCTCGGGCTAATTCCGGGAATTAGTTCGGTACCGTTAAATATACCCCCGCCAGTTACTGTTCCATCACTGCTTATCGTCAAAAATGTCATCTCAGAATGAGGAGAAGACCCATTTGTTTGTGGTACTGCGGCTTGAGCCGCAAGTACGCTTATCAGGCCCAGTGTCAAAATAAAGCTAATGGTAAGGGTTTTAATTCTTGCTTTAGACAATGCGATTCCCTCATGAAGACTCGGTAGTCAACATATTTTATGCAGAATTATTATTAATATCTTTGCGCGAAATTGATTGAAAACTGTAGCTTATGCAATAAAATTATTAGCAACTTTGCGTAATATCAAATAGAGTTCGTGTTTATTCACAGGAGCGAGAAAACATGAGTAAGTTCTTAGGTTGGTTGGGAGGAAGTCTGATCGCCTTTGGCATCGCATATACTCTTCTCCCACTAGGATATGAGATGATAATCTCATGGTTTGGACCCGTCTTGGGATATCCTTTGAGGCCGGTTATCGCAGCTTTTTATAACCTGTTTGGAGATTACTCAGATGTTATCCACATCGCAATTTGGGCAAGCGCCTGTTTCATTGGTGGTTTGATTGCTACCAGAGGTAAAGGTGGAATAGTCGTAGGATTTTCGATTTTCTCCACGATGTTCCTTTTGATGATCGCATTCGGACTAATTATACTTTCAACCTTTCTTGACTTCTCTACTTGGCAATTGAATCCTGCAGTAATGAGTCAACTGCAGAGTCTGGCTATGAGCCCCCCGCCTGGTATCGACATTTTCGCAATATTTAGCATCCCAGTCATCGGAGACCTGATGGACTTCTTGATAAACGCTATGCTGATGGGCGGAGGGTCTTTTGATCTATCGATCTTAATCAGTCTCATGATCGAGGTCGTCGCTATAAGATTGGTAATGAATCTAGTCATTGCCATGGTACTTGGAGGTCTTGGCGGCTACATAAGCAGAAAGATAATTGACACGAGAGCTGGAAAGGTTAAGGGTAGGCACAAGATTGACGATATTATGGTTGAAGAATCTCCTCCAGAAGAGAGTAAGTGGGAGGAGGTGCCGTCAGCAGAACTCCTCTCGTTCTCTGATTCTGCTGACTCCGAGAGATGAGCAGGCTGAAGACCTAATTTCCAGGCCAGCATCATCTATTCTTTTATATTCAAAATCGCTAGACATCATTATGGTAAAGCTTTAAATGTGATCTGCTTAAAGGCTAAGCGTTGAGAGGGAGTGTTTATGGAAAATAACCATGATGGAAGTGAGGTCGTATTAACTTCTGACAAAACACTTCTTACAACATACGGAAACAACCTGTATATGGGATTGGCAGCTTCCCTACCTACCAATGTGTGTCCTGACTTCCTGTATTTCAATCTTTTATGTCCTCCAGTAGATGTGTCTCTTGACGGAAGTGTAGCACTGGCAACACCTTCTCTAAGAACGGTTGAGGCAATTCTTGTGAATAGCGGTGTAGTATCAAAGGAAAACCTAAAAGTGGTACATCCAGACTATCTGGAAGAGCACGTAGGCAGAAAGACCAAAATCCTAGGGGTTTCCGCAATGGATCCCATGGGCTTGGGTCCATCCACGACTACTTGGAGCACCATCTTTTCAGGAATACCTCATACCCGTGCAGAATTTCTACGATTAATGCTCGGACGTGTGAAGCAGCTAAAAGAAAAATACGGATTCAGAGTGGTTTTAGGTGGTTCTGGGTCATGGCAGGTCAGCCTAGCCGGTCTCATCGATAAACTCGGAATCGACTACATAGTAACAGGTGAGGGGGAACGGACGATACCCGCTCTCTTTAATGACCTTCTAAAAGGAAAGGCACCTTCCGATAGGGTGATTGATGGACCTATTGCCAAACCTAAAGAGATACCTCCTATACTTGGCCCCTCGATTTTTGGTCTTGTTGAGGTATCACGTGGCTGTGGTAGAGGATGTAGATTCTGCGTGCCTGCAACCAGCGGAAAAATGAGAATGTTACCTCTAGAGGAGAAAATCATCCCCGATATTAAGGTCCATACTGAGTCTGGAATTAAGGCGATAACCTTCCAATCGGATGATGCGCTCAGGTATGGCTCCAACGGTTTTTTGATAGATGAAGATGCCCTAATCAACCTGTATAAATCTGCTTTTGAAGCAGGAGCAAAAGAGGTCTACATAACTCATTCAACGTTAGCACCCATAGCTCACCAGCCTGAGGTCATTGAGAAACTTACGAAGCTTCTAAGAAAGCATGGACACAGATACTATGGTTGTCAGCCAGGTATTGAAACAGGAAGTGCTAGACTTATTGGAAAGCTCATGGCTGGAAAACCAAAACCTTATAGTGCTGATGAATGGCCCGAAGTAGTAAAGGAGGCCATGCGCACAATGGCTGAGAATCGTTGGGTTACTGTAAGTACCTTGATGGTGGGTCTTCCAGAAGAAGAAGAAGAAGACGTAGAAGAGACAATTAATCTGATAAAGGATCTCCGTCCGTATCCATCACTATTTGTGCCGTTATTCTTTGTTCCCATGGAACATTGCACTTTGAGGGGCGCGAAGGCCTTTATTGCCAACTACATGAGCAAAAAACATTGGGAGCTTATTCTAACATGTTGGAAGCACAACGTGCTTCATATAGATCCGCTCTATAGCTTAACTACCGAACAACACTCGCTAGGTTCAAGACTCGGAATCCTCCTCCTTACAAGACTTCTAAAGATCTTCCTTAACCTAAAGGAACGGGAGATAAGTGGCAAGAGCTCATTTATGACGGCCCTTTCACGCATTTTCTATGGACGCTTCAGCAAAATGCCTACTTCGGAAAAGGAAATATTGGAAAAAACGTATGGCAAAAAGCAATAATCATTGATCGCTTCTGACCGCTTAGAATGAAGCTTATTCCGATAGAATTAATAGTTATAAACAAATTCATATTAATTTAAGGTGATTTTGATGCCCTTAGGTTGGTTTAGAAGGAAGAAAAAGGATGAAACTGATGAGGAAATTAGGGAGCAATCCAAAGAGCTTGCCTATGTACTCACAAGGACACCTGAATCAGAGGTCACAACCAAGAATCGTACGTCCACTCATACATCGGGCAGGTCTATAACTCCTCACAAAACATTCTCCCAATGGCTTGGTCAAGTATTGCTAAATGCAGACATTATGGAAGAGAGCAAGGCTCTGGGTAACATATCAATGCAATTCTATTCTGGTGGAATTCCCTTTTATGTATCCAAGCAGGGAGTTAAGAGTCTCTCACTTACAATGGGAAGACAAGTAAAGAATGATGTAGTTATTACAATTTCTGATCTTGCAGAAAGGAAACTGGCAGGCATGTCTAATCTTGAAGATTTTGCAGCCAGTTATCGTAGGCTGGTATCAAATCCCAAGCCGCAAGAGTTTGTGAAAATAAAGCTGATGGATGACCTGAGTGAACTTCGGAAAAAAGGTTATTTCAGGCTGAAACTGCTCAGAACACTAATACAGGCATAGCAGTCAAACATAGATGCCCAGTTCTTCCATTCTTCGATCTAGCCGCATAACCGCTTCTTTAACATCTGTCTCTTTTTTTGCTCCTGTACATACTATCTTGCCAGAACTAAAAAGCAGGAACACAACCTTTGGATTTTTTGCTCTGTAAATCAATCCCGGAAACTGTTCCGGCTCGTATAGGGAATCCTCCAATGTTATTGAAGCTATCTCCAAATCTAATGCGGCCCCAAGACTCCCTGATGCTACAATATTCTGAACCTTAATTTTGGCTTGACTCTTAACTGGAATGTCTGCCTCCCTGATTCTTTCAATGATTTTTTCCACAACGGTGGGGGCGTCTTCCTCACTTCTCAATCCAGTCACTACCATCTTTCCAGTATTAAAAACGAGAATCGCAGCCTTGGGTTCCTTCAAACGTAATACAAGTCCTGGGAATTGAGAAGGATCATATTCTGCTTCACTGCAGTTCTCTGCCAATTTATTCAGATCAATGCGATCTTCAAGGGTGACAGATGCTACAACATTCTCTACTTTATAATTTATGTCCCTTTTACTACTTTCCATAATCAACATCAACCTCTAAATCGTCTAAAATGATTTACTGTGAATTTGTGGATTCTATCACGTGGAAACCATGATCGAACAGATTCTAATTAACTCTCATATTATATAACCCTTTATAACTGGTGCCTTTATTTT
>JBHLPJ010000089.1:0-5655 GCA_048939565.1 Promethearchaeota archaeon | reverse complement strand
AGGCGTGGAGTCTACCATGTTGAATTGAGCCAAAATAAACATCTGGTCGTTTTCTTGCCATCCAAACCACCTCTAAAACCTTTCCTTGAATGAAACTAGCTATAGGATTTCTTTGAATGCTCTTTTTTAACCAAATATCTTTAATAGTTTTTTGATTTTTGAGATGAATTTGCTCAGAATCAGATACATAACGCCAAGTTTTTTATAATTGCTTGGATCAAAAAGATGAAGACGATGGAAGACTATCAAAGAGGGTCTAACATGGTTGAGATTAAGGAAATAGAATTGAAAGACCTAAACACAGATGAATTCATAAAGCAAAAGGTGGATGAGCTTTCTTCTACCGTCGGAAGTAACTTAGCTATCAATGCATTATCAGGTGGGGTCGACTCTTCAGCTGTTACAATGCTGGGTCATCGAGCTCTGGGCGATAGGCTAAAAACGTATTTCATTGAAAACGGGTTGATGAGGAAGGATGAGCCCCAGAGAATCGTTGCATTGTTCAGAGAGTTGGGCATAGAGGTAAAATTGGTCGATGCAAAAAAGGAGTTTTTCGATTCGTTAAAGGGAATAACCGATCCTGAAGAGAAAAGGGAAGCAATCACCCAGACATTCTATAAAGATGTCTTTGGCAGGATTGTAAAAGAAAGTGGTGCAAAGTATCTTCTTCAAGGCACGAACTATACCGACATTGAAGAGACAGTAGCAGGAGTTAAGAGACAGCATAATATTCTGGAACAGCTCGGAATCGACACACAAGAGGTCTATGGCTACAAAGTTGTCGAACCCTTAATCGAACTGAGAAAATCAGCGGTTAGAAAAGTTGCAGAAGCTCTCGGACTGCCAGATGAGATAGCTAATAGGCCTCCCTTTCCGGGTCCGGCCCTGGCAGCAAGGGTAATAGGCGAGGTTACACCTAATAGGGTAGATACAGTCAGAAGTGCAACAGAGATCGTAGAAGATGAATTAGCCAATTCTAGAGCGTTTCAGTATTTGGCAATCTTGCATGAAGATATGGTAACAGGTGTAAGAGAAGGAAAGAGGGATTTCGGTTTTCAGATTGAGATAAGATGTTGGGACAGTAAGGACGCGAGAGTAGGAAAGCCCACAAGACTGCCTTATGAAACACTTGATAGGCTTGCTGAGAGAATAACGACAGAAGTTCCGGGGGTCGTTAGCGTCACCTACAATATAACAAAGAAACCACCGTCTACAATAGAAGCTGTATGATCTGGCTATCAATTAAGGACGATAAGGGTTCATTTTCTGGAGTAGACTCCAGAGAGGAAAAGTCTGGCTAGGATTTCCGCAACAGGTAGCTTCGGCTAGGAAGCTCAAGTGCGGGACTAGCCAAATCCTAGACTATACCGTTCTGCCTCATTTCTGCTATTTCTGTCTCAGAATACCCGAGCTGTTTCAAAATATCCTCCGTGTGTTCTCCAAAGGAAGGTGGCGGTTGTCTAATCTCGCAGGAAGACTCAGAGAATTTTACGGGTATGTTGAATTGCTTAACCTTCCCCACTTCTGGATATTTGGCCTCCATTATCATCCTTCTATACAATATTTGGGGATCTCTGAATACATCTTCAAAATCATGGACTGGCCCGCAAGGCAGGCTTTTCTTGGCGAATAATTTGAGCCACTCTTCTCGAGTTTCTGTACTGATGATTCTTCCGATAGCTTGGAACATCTCTTTAATCTTCTCTTCATCTCTTGTATACTGAAACGGAATGAAATCCTCAACATCTAAGACCTTGCAGAAACTGGTCCAAAATTTCTCTTCAATGCAGCCCACCGTAATGTATTTCTTATCCTTCGTTTCATAGATGTTGTAGCAAGGAAGGCCTCCATTCAAAAACCAAGTACCGCGTTCTGGGGACTTTCCTTCGCCGATATAGGTTGCAGCAGGCACAACTATAAGAGAGGTCGCAACATCTAGGGCTGAGACATCTATATACTGTCCTTTTCCTGTCTTACCCTTCAGGTAAAGGGCAGCAATTATCCCAAGGGCCGCCATCAGGCTTGTAGGTAAATCTGCTATTTGAACCCCTGGAATGACTGGAGGGCTGTTGCGTGATCCTGTTATATCGAGAATTCCTGCATATCCCAGATAGTTTATATCATGACCTGGAGAATCCTTGTAGGGACCATCCTGTCCGTAACTGGAAATTGAGCAATAGATTATTTGATCATTTATCTTCTTGACAGAGTCATAGTCAATGCCAAGTTTTTTGGCCACACCAGGCCTAAAATTCTCGACTATCAAGTCGGATCTTTTTACAAGATTATTGAAAACCTCTTTGCCTTTTTCTGACTTCAGGTTAAGCCTAAGGCTTTTTTTATTTCTGTTTAGCAAAAGATGAAGAACACTTTGCTCATTAATGAATGGTGGTGCCCACCTTATGTAGTCGCCCAAATCCGGTTCCTCAACCTTAATAACTTCCGCTCCCATATCTCCGAGCAGCATCGTGCAATAATCTCCAATCAATAGTCGTGTTAAGTCTAGGACTCTGACTCCTTCCAGTATTTTCACAATCTTTCTCCTCCAAATAGTTAACTTGTTTCAAATTGCTTCCCATTCTGACTGCGTTACCGCTGATATTTGATGTTTTAAGGTAGGTAACAAGGACTTATATTCAGAAGGTTTATTTCCCAGAATCCTTCATTGACCAGCAACCTGTGCTTCTCTTTCTTCGTCTTTTGGCTCTTTGACACCAAAAAGCACCAGGAGAACTGCCGGAATGACCAGAACTGTCATTAGAAGGAACGGGAATCTGGGATCTATAACACCGTAGGAAAGTCCACCTAGTAAGCCCCCGACGGCCATGAACAGGTACCCAAAGAACTGCTGTGAACCAACAGACTTTCCACGCATTTCTTGAGGAATGAGGTCTGCAAACAAGGCCTGGGAAGATGCAAAACCCAGTAGCTGTGAAATCCCGATGAGAACCATAGCAATAATAACATGAACCAGAGGATCATTGGAGACTATCGGGTAATAGCCAAAAACGAAAATGAGAATTGCTGGAATAGATATGAGCCAAGAGAAGATCAGAGGCTTCTTTCTACCTATCTTATCAATTAGCTTTCCAATCGGGAATGACATGATTACCATTGTCAAGAATAGCGCGATCTGGACATAACCCCATCTAATACGGGCAAGCTGAAGGGCTGGATCTTGATCGGGGGGAAGTGTCAGATTTGGAGTTCCCCCTATTTGAAGTTGATAGAAAGCATAAACCAAAAAGAGAGTCCCTATCATGGAGAATGAAAAGAATAGAAACATTGATGAGGCGAGGAGGAAAATTGCCGATCTGGGAACCTTTTTCCAGACTCCTATTCCTTCCTTCATAGCTCTGGGATATGAGCCTAACGCCTCCCTGAAACTGAATTTATCCACCTTTTCCATGCTCTCCTTGAGTCTAAATCGCCAGATCGCTGCAATAAGAAAAAGCATAGTAACAACGGTATATGCAATTCTCATACCCATTATGGATCCAAAAGTTGTAACCAGCAAAACGGCCACTATAGGGGCAGGGGTTGTAGCAACACGCGTAATTACATTCCATATTGTAAATCCCGTACCTCTTTTTTCGGGCGGTATTGAATCTGTTAATATAGCCATCAAGGCTGGCTGATATACCAGAGCCAGGCTTTGTATTGCTGCTCCGATCATTATGAAATGCCAACTGGGAGCGATCGCATAGAAGACATTTGAGAAAGCCACGCCGAATGTCATTACAACAATAAGCTTTCGTCTTCCGTATTTATCCGCCATGTACCCTCCCAAGAACTGAACAGAAGCTATGCAAAGCATCGAGACCATCATGATTACACCTAAAATGAAGGATCCAAAATTCGGATCTCCTCCGCTGAGAGTAACAACATAATCTGAATAGTAAGTCCCCGGTAGCTCTCCAGCAAAATCTATGAGAATCCAGCTAACTATCAATATTAGATAATTTCCAGTAAATAGGGAAAGAGTCGATATCTTCTTTTTTGGTTCCTTTAGTTCTAGCGGTTCTTCCGCTTCTTCGGGTGATTCGTCTTCGGTCTCATAACCTTCTTCCCCCATTCTCAGCTCATCCCTGATTCAGGAATATTGTGCTCCTATAATTTCTTCTATATTTAAAACTTCCTTAGGACGTTTTGACTAGCTAAGTTGGAGATGGCAAGAGTATTAGAACATATGTTCCAAGGAATTTCTTCAGGAGACAAGTTTCTGAATCCTACCCAAAAAATAGTTAAGATTCTCTTTCCTCCTTTCCGGTTTCATGAACTTTGAATGCGACCAGTAACATCGCGGGTACAATAAGAACTGGCATAAGAAGAAAAGGGAGTTGTGGGGATACATAACCGTAAAATACTCCGCCTGCTAATCCGCCAATGGCCATGAATATGTAGCTAAAGAAGTTCATCGAACCCATCACTTTTCCTCGCTGCTCTTGTGGAACAAGATCGGCAAACCACGCTTGAGAGGCTGCAAAGCCAAGGAGTTGCACAAAACCGAAAAGGATGATAGCTATTGTTAGATGTATCATTACATTGTTGAGGAGCAGAGGATAGTTGCCATAAACGAAGAGTAGTACCGAAGGGATTATCGTAAGACCAGATATTATTAGTGGTTTCTTTCTGCCAATCTTGTCTATCATCTTCCCGATGGGGAGAGACAAGATTATCATGCTTATAAACAAAGCAATCGAGATATAACCCCATTGTATGCGGGCAAGTTGAAGGGCCGGATCATCTTCCGGTCTCAGCATTGGGTTCGGAGTACCTCCTATTTGGAGTTCATAGAAAGCGTAGACTAGAAAGAGCGTCATTGCCATAGAAAACGCAAAACGAAAAATGATTGAAGCAATCAATAGAAAAACCGTAGAGCGGGGTACAACCCTCCAGACTCGTATTCCTTCCTTCATAGCTTTGGGATAGGAACGGATTGCTTCTCTGAAATTCATTGTTTCCACGTTTTCCATACTCTCTGTTAGTCTCATTCGGATAATTGCCGCCATTGTATAGAATAGTACAACAACGGAGTATGCTATTCTCATTCCAATTAACGATCCAAAAGCCCCTACCAACATAAGAGCCACAATAGGAGCAGGGGTTGTGGCAACACTTGCAATCAGATTTAGGATTGAAAATCCGGTTCCTCGCTTTTCAGGTGGTACCGAATCTGCCATCATGGCCAATAGTGCCGGCTGATAGAGTAAGACCAGGTTTTGTATTGCAGCCCCAATGAGGATGAAATGCCAGCTTGGAGCAAACGCGTAAAAGATGTATGAGAAAGCTACGCCAAACGTCAACATTACTATGAGCTTTCGTCTTCCGTATTTATCTGCCATGTACCCTCCTAGGAACTGAACAGAAGCCAAACAAAGGAAAGAAACAAGTGTGATTATTCCTAGAATAACAGACCCGAAATATTGATCCCCGCCACTAAGAGTGACAACATAATCCGAGTAGTAGGTATTGGGTAGCTCTCCAGCAAAATCCATCAGAATCCAGCTCAGAACCAAGATTAGATAGTTGCCAGTAAATAGGGAAATAGTCGTCGTTTTCTTCATAGATTCCGAGGATTCTGCGTTATTCTTTAGAAGCTTGGCTTTTCTTCCCGATGCTTCATTCTTTTCACCCTGGCCTTCTTTCATCCTC
>JBHLPJ010000088.1:0-5657 GCA_048939565.1 Promethearchaeota archaeon | reverse complement strand
TTTCCATCAGCAACAGCAGGAGAAGATTCAACATCGCCACCTGTTGTGTAGTTCCAGATCTTTGCACCAGTGGAAGCGTTCAAACAATAGACATTGTCATCATATGAGCCTACATAGACTTTTCCATCAGCAACAGCAGGAGAAGATTCAACATCGCCACCTGTTGTGTAGTTCCAGATCTTTGCACCAGTGGAAGCGTTCAAACAATAGACATTGTCATCATATGAGCCTACATAGACTTTTCCATCAGCAACAGCAGGAGAAGATTCAACATCGCCACCTGTTGTGTAGTTCCAGATCTTTGCACCAGTGGAAGCATTCAAACAGTAAACATTCTCATCTGCTGAGCCTATGTAGACTCTGCCATCGACAACAGCAGGAGAAGAATACATAACAATACCTGTCGTGTAGTTCCAGATTTTTTCACCAGTAGAAGCATTCAAGCAATAAGTGTAAATATCAAACGAGCCTACATAGACTTTGCCATATGCAACAGCAGGAGAAGACAACACACACATACCTGTTGTGTAGTTCCAAATATGTGCACCGGTGGAAGCGTCCAAGCAATAGACTTTACCATCACGTGAACCAATATAGACTTTTCCATCGACAACAGCAGGAGAAGAAAGCACGGCCCAACCTGTTGTGTAGTTCCAGATTTTTGCACCAGTAGTAGCGTTAAAACAGTAAACATTACGATCAGCTGAACCTATGTAGACTTTGCTATTAACAACGGCAGGAGAAGAATACACCACATCACCTGTTGTATAGTCCCAGAGTTTTGATGGTCTTTCGGGTCCATTTGTGTCGGCGTACCCAGTATTGGCTGGATCATGATGGAACATAGACCAATCTGTTGTCTGTGCTGGTTGGACGTTCAATATGGCTCCTATCAGGAGTGAAATTAGAAGGACTGTCAGTAAAGCAGTAGAGAAAACTCTACGTTTTAACGTGCTGATCCCCCCCTCCATATATTCTACAATCATATTTGTAAATAGTTAGTATTTATTATTATTGATCTCCCAATTTCACAGATTCACGTCTGTCCTTGCTGCGTATTAAGGACAATCTTAGGGCATTAATAATGACTGCAAGGGAGAGACCCATGTCACCGACTCCTACTGCAAGCCATAAAGAGACAAATCCTATCATGGCTAAGATTGCGAGAATTCCCTTAATTAGAATCGAAGAGAGAACATTCTGTCTAATTACTTTCGTTGTCTGCCTACTTAGATCAACCAAGTAGGGCAACTTTGACAGGTCGTCTTGCATTAGTGCTATATCTGCGATTTCAACAGCCACATCACTACCAGCTGCGCCCATAGCTATTCCCACATCGGCTTCTGCTAATGCTGGGGCATCATTCACACCATCGCCAACCATCGCTATTCTACCATATTTTATCCTCAGTTTCTCTAGAACTCTCAGCTTCTCTTCAGGTGATAAGTCTGCATAATACTTATTCATTCCCAGTTGGCTAGCTATCGCCTTTACTGTCCTTTCATTATCTCCGCTGATTATGACAGTTTCTATATTCTGCAGTTTAAGTTTTCTGATAGTCTCTTGAGAATGTTCTTTTAGAATATCAGCCATGGCCACTATTCCCATGACCTCGCCATTTTTTGCTACCAAAGTGGCAGTTTTTCCCTGAGATTCTAATCTCTTCAGAAGCTTATCAGTCTCACTGGTTAAATCAATACTGTTGGATTTGAGTAGTTTTCGGTTGCCCACGAGTAGTGTCTCTCCGTTGAATTTAGCAACATTCCCTTGTCCCGAGATATATTGATAGTTCTCAGGTTCGGGTGTCTTTCCTACTAATTCGTCTGCTTTTCTTTTGATCGCAGAGGATAATGGATGAGTAGAGAATTTCTCTGCAATAGCGGCCCAAGTTATAATCTGTTCCTTTGTAGGATTTGAATTGGAGTTTATAGGAACTATATTCGATACTTCAGGCTTTCCTTTGGTTAGTGTTCCTGTCTTATCAAAAGCAAAGATCTTCATTCTACTAATCTCTTCTATGTGACTTCCACCCCGTATCAGTATTCCCTTTCTGGCACTACTGGTGATGCCAGAAACGATAGAAATAGGAGTAGATATTGCTAAGGCACAGGGACAAGAGATTACCAACAAGGTCAAAGCACGATAAATCCATACGTCGAAAGATAATCCCAAAATGAGAACAGGTATGATTGCTACTAATATTGCCGATAGGATGACTAGGGGCGTATAATATTTTGTAAATCTATCAATAAACCTCTCAGAAGGAGATTTCTTCTTCTGGGCTGCTTCAACAAACTGTACAATCTTGGAAATTAATGTTTCTTCCGACTTCTTGGTAACCTTAATCTCAAGAAAACCGGTCTCATTTATGGTTCCTGCATAGATTTTATCATTTAAACTCTTGTATACTGGAATCGATTCTCCCGTAATAGGGGCCTGATTAACACTTGATTCACCCTTTAGAACCACACCATCCAGAGGTATCTTTTCTCCAGGGCGTACAATGATGACTTCGTTAATATCTATGTCATGAGTGTGAAAATAAGCTTCCTTGCCGTTCTTTTTGACTGTGGCAAATTCCGGAGTCATTCCCATAAGACTGCCTATTGAGAGCCTATTCCTTTCTACAGACCATTCTTCGAGGAATTCAGCAATGTAAAATAGAAAGAGAGCAGTCGCACCCTCCTCACCATGACCAATCAAAAAAGCTCCTACCACCGCTGTGAACATAAGGAAGTTCATGTCAAGGTGTTTTTTCAATATTGAAGAGAAACCTCTGGGAATTATTTCATAACCTGTAAGAGCGACCATCATAATGAACAGGATGGTGGCAGGAAGTCTCAGGAATAGAATAAGACCCAATATTAATCCTGTTGCAAGTAACAGAGCAGAGGCGATAATTATGGCGATTTTTTTCCTTTGCCAATTGACCTGTTTTTCCTTAAACATATCGGTTGCACACATGGAGCAGCTCTGTTCATGTTCGTGAGCCATCGCTTATCCTGCCCCCTATTCTCTAACGTGATCTACGCCTTCAGTAATAATATGTGAAATGTGATCATCGGCAAGCGAGTAATATATTACATTCCCGTCTCTTCGATACTTGACCAACTTTAAATTCCTTAGAATGCGCAGCTGATGAGAAATAGCCGATATGGTTTTTCCAAGAAGTCCCGAAATATCGCAAACACAAAGCTCGTCCCTTGACAAGGCATATAGTATCTTTAGTCGTGTGATGTCTCCTAGGGCCTTGAATAATTGAGCCGCATCTTCTGTCAGGCCGTCTTCAAGCATTTCCTTTCCGATTCGTATAACCTTTGCCTCATCCTTATAATGAACCTCACATGTTTTATCGTCTCTTAACAAGACTTACACCTCTTCCAAGTATTTGAATAATTGCTCAAATATTTAAATATTTAGTGCTAGATTGTGAGGTAAATAGATTAAAATGATTCTGGAGGTCCGAAATCGCTATTTAGCTCCAGAAGATTCCAATATTAGAACATATGTTCTAAGAGATTGACTTGTGGCCACTAATTTCTTTAATCTAATTACAATAAAAGAAGCCGACTAAGTTTTACTCAGTCGGCTATTATTTTCCAGAACCTCAAAGAAGATGTCTTCTTATGAGACCTACAACCCTAGTCCCTTGGCTACACCCTCTCCATATGCCGGATCGGCTCTACGGAAGTGCGATACCATTCGCTTCTGGATAAAAATTGGTACTGTTTTAAGACTGTTAACGATGTTTTCGATGAGTCGTGCTTGTTCATCTGGGGGCATCAACCGGAAAAGGTTGCCAGGTTGAACGTAGTCATCATCGACCACGGGTTGGTTATACCGATCAGCATCACCTGAGATTCTCATTGGGGGCTCGCGGTAAGCAGGATCTTCCTTGGGCCCATCAAAGCTGTTTGGTTCGTAGTTCGGTAAGTCTCCTCTGTTGCCATCGAAACGCATAAATCCATCGCGCTGATAGTTATGTGTCTCTGTTTTATGCGGACGGTTAATTGGCAGTAGCTGATAGTTGGCACCCAAACGGTATCGTTGTGCGTCTGCGTAGGAGAAAATGCGCGATTGAAGCATCTTATCGGGCGAGTATGATATGCCGGGAACTATGTTGGACGGAGCGAAGGCGGCCTGTTCGACTTCTGCAAAGTAGTTCGAGGGGTTACGATTAAGCTCCAGCACTCCGACATCAATCAATGGATAGTCCTTGTGTGGCCAGACTTTTGTCAAGTCAAAAGGATTCCAGCGATAGGTCTCGGCATCGAGCTCTGGCATAATCTGTATCCTAAAATTCCACTTAGGATAGTCACCACGTTCTATTGCCTCGAACAAGTCACGCGTTGCCCAGTCAGGATCTGTGCCCGCGAGACGATCCGCTTCCTCTGAAGTGAAATTCTCGATTCCCTGCACAGTTTTAAAGTGAAACTTCACCCAGAAACGTTCGTTTTTTGCGTTGATGAAGCTGTAGGTATGACTTCCATATCCGTTCATATGGCGGTATCCTTTTGGTGTCCCGCGGTCGGAGAAAAGGATTGTAACCTGGTGTAGGCTCTCAGGAACAAGGGACCAAAAATCCCACCACATTACGGTCGACCTAAGATTGTTACGCGGAAGACGCTTTTGTGTATGGATGAAGTCCATAAACTTCATCGGATCACGCACAAAGAACACGGGTGTATTGTTACCCACCAAATCCCAGTTGCCTTCTTCGGTGTAGAATTTCAAAGCGAATCCTCTGACATCTCGTACAGTATCGGCTGATCCTCTTTCACCGGCGACTGTGGAGAAGCGAAGAAACGCATCGGTTTTCTTACCTACCTTCGAAAAGAGTTTAGCTTTGGTGTAACGCGTGATATCGTTGGTTACTGTGAGAGTACCGTGTGCTCCTGCTCCCTTAGCGTGGACAACACGCTCAGGAATACGCTCCCGATTGAAATGAGCCATTTTCTCAAAGAGAGCAAAGTCTTGTACCAGAAGTGGGCCACGAGGCCCAGCAGTAAGAGAATTCTGATTGTCACTAACAGGGATGCCTGATGCAGTAGTCAAGGTTTTTTCTTCAGTCTTCTTAGGGTTCTTTTTCTTCGGTTTACTCGTTTTGTCTCCCTCCTTCATATTCGATCTGATAGATATTGATCAATTTACTAATTAACTAGGTTTCATAAAAATCTCGATATTTTGACTGTATACTGAGTCCTAAATAGAACTAACTTCTATTTAAATACCATTGCAAATACCTTATATCTTACTTCGCCAAATGGAATCCTATGAAAGAGAAGTTAAAAAGGCATGGCCTGAAGCTCACTCCACAAAGGCTTGAGTTAATAAGAATTCTCAAAGAGTGGGGAAGAAATCATCCATCATTTAATGAGATTTGTAGCGCCATCAAAAGCAAACATCCGAACATAAGCCGCTCTACAATACTCAATAATCTAAAAGAAATGACTAGATTGAGTCTTATTAGCAGCTTCAACTATAAGGGAGAGACCCGTTATGAGATAAATCCAGAACTCCACGTAAATTTGGTGGAACCAAACGGTACAATAAGGGACATCAAGAATGAAGAGATTTTGAAACACCTGAGAGAAATAATGAGAATAATAAACGAGAAAGAAAGACCGATCAGAAGCCTGGTAATCTTAGCTGAATAG
>JBHLPJ010000087.1:0-5689 GCA_048939565.1 Promethearchaeota archaeon | reverse complement strand
ATCTTCAGATATATCTCTTCCAAAGACCTTTTAACTTCTTCAAAGGCGACTATCTGACCACCAGCTTCAACTACATTATTGACAATAATGGGGTTAGTCTCAAGCGGATTCTCAACCTCGAAGAATATACAGTTATTCTCGGTTTCGATATTTGAAATGGCTGGAATATCTTTCAGGGTTTTCACGATCCGTTTGGTGAGACTGACAAGATTTATTTTGAACTTTCGATTCTTCCAAAGCTTCTTTCGCATGCTTTCGGTCTTTCCAACTGCAACCGTTCTCCCTCCATTGATGATCACAACACGACTAGATAGTTCCTCTGCTTCTGCCAGTCTATGTGTGCAGATGAAAGCTGTTCGACTTTGCTTTCTACACAATTCGGTTATGAAATCGCGTACTTTTCGCGACATCGTAGGATCCAGGCCACTTGTAGGTTCATCCAAGAATAGGATTTCAGGATCATGAATCAGGGATCTTGCTATTGCAATCTTTTGCTTCATTCCTCGACTAAAAGTCCCAGTTTTCTCATTACGTCTCTCCCAGAGACCAACAAGCTCTAGTAGTTCTCTTATTCTGGCATGTCTTTCATGGTTGGATAAATCGTATAGTTGACCATAGAAGTCTAAGTTTTCATATGCTGAAAGACGCTCATAAAGTCCGTGAACCTCGGGGAGAAAGCCTACGATTTTACGCACTTTCTTTGTTTCACGAACTATATCATGACCAGCTACCGTTGCACTTCCCGCGGTAGGTTTCAGCAGTCCACACAGCATGCGCACAGTCGTTGTTTTTCCAGCTCCATTTGGACCCAAAAGACTGAAGACCTCTCCACTCTTGACACTGAAGCTTATGTGATCAACTGCTATGGTCTTTTCAAATATCTTTGTAAGATCTTTTGCTTCCACAACTTGTTCCAACTTCAAATCCTCTTCTTGGTGTAATTGCCAGTATAGAACTAATCGAGAAGTCTATAGGCCGAGACTATTTAAAGCAATAGCCAAACCAAAGCAAGATATATAAGTGTATTAACGTATCATTTCATTGAGGAAAACACAATTCTCGAATCAAATACTTGCGAAACTCTAGGCTTACCCAAGTTTGGTATTTAATAAGAGAGAAATATATAATATTATGTGTAATTGGAGGCATCAGTGATGTCTGAGATTATTGACGGCGAATGGGAACCGATTAAAGGTGCCAGCATGTTCGTAAAAACCTTTCTAAAGGATTATCCGAGATTTAGAGGAGAAAGATGGATTCTCCATTGGAAGAATTTCATATTAACCAATTATCGTATGTATTATCAAGATGAAGAAGAGAGAACGCATATAATTCCGCTCCACGAAGTCAAGAGATGGCGTTCCGGCGGAAGCTCTAGGCTGGAATTCCTGCTTGAGAACGGTAATCATATGGAACTTAAGGGTCCAATTCCCAAAGTCAAGACCCTTAAAAACCTCTTTGCAAAACAGGAATGGAAGAATCTTCCGAAGGAGGCGCTTGATCAGCTAGGTCTCTCCTATGAGGGCATGAGAAGCTTTCAGACGCTGGATATCAGGAGCGCAAGGCTATCATTTTCTGAATTTGAATCTGAATCTGGAGAAATTGAAGATTTTGAATCTGAACCTGTTGGAATTGAGGAAGTTGAATTGGAATCATCAGAAGTCATCACCAATACATCAGAAAACGATGTCAACTTCTGCCCCTACTGCGGAGTGAGAATTGAAATAAAGGATGTTCGTTTCTGTCCTAACTGTGGCTCAAATCTGGACGGCACATAGCTTATGTTCTTCAGAAGATTATCCAGATCTGTCAACGTATCCAAAATGATTCCATACTCTTTTTCATCTTCAAATGGTTTATAGTCTTCTATGATAAGCTCAGCGCCCTCACTTGTCAAACGCAATCTTGCCCTATTTATATTGGATAAGCTATTCGTAAGACGAATTAGCTTTCTCATATATCCTCTGGCTTGAGGGAGAAAACGCACAAAATCCGTATCCTGCGAGTCTTTGACTTTTACATTTTTCTCTACAAAAGGAGGTTTAACCAGGAGTTCAAAGTGGCTTAAACCTGAAGGGAGTGATGTCCCAGAGTGCACAACAAGGAAGCGTCCCCAATTCCCGTCATTGAAGACTTCATCAGATATTCTGAAGGTTTCTCCGTTTTTTTTGAGTAGATATTCACTTCCTCTTGGACCATAAACGATGTGGTTTTCGTTTACTTCCAAATGGCTCCAGAGAAGTTTTGAATTAAAATGAGTCAGGATCTCTCCCTCGGCAACAAGCAGTGATTCTAATTCTCTGATTTCGAGTTCGGCAAGTCTTTTTACCTCCTGGATCAGCCCTTGCTCTTTGAATATCTTCTTTTCTTTGTTAGAGCCTAGGAAGCTTAGTATATTGTTCAGTGGCAGAACGATGAAGAAACTGCAGAATAGGGAAATCAAAATAGCGATGCTTACATTGAGCGATTCTGCAAAGAAAATGCTGTAAAAGGGTCTAGCAAAAAAAAGGAACACCAGAAAGATAACAACGAGTTCTGCCAAGGGTAAAAAAAGTGATTCCTTCACATTCCTTGCGATTCTGAAAATGAGACTCTTTTCAAGCTTCTTCCTGCCTGTAGATAATATCGCAATAACGCTTTTTCTTGCATCTGAAGTTCTGATTTCACCCTCTTTCCTACTCAAACTGATCTCCTCCAGATTAAGGTACCCAAGAGGGCTTAGGAAGCTTTGATGCTAAAACGCCTTTCTCAACGTCAACCCCGTAGAAGAAATCATTTACGTCATACCAGGGTTTGATCTTGATGTCTGCTCGGCATTTTGGACATCTTGTCTCCTGGGTCCAACTAACAATTCCCATTATGTTGGAGTCTGGGACAGGCTTTGGAATCCTAATGACGGTCTTGAACTCTGTTTTGCATTTGTCACACTGAATTACTATCACATCATTCCCTCGCGATTTCCGCATAAATGAAGCCAGTCATTTTCAGATTTTTAAGGATGATGATTGAATATATAAGTGCTCGTATTCAATACGCCAAAGATGTGAATTCCGAAAAACGGTTCCCAGAGAGACCAACAATACGGATACAAGAAGGCAATCAAAAGAGCAATTCCCACCTTTGCGGATACAATAAAGTGAATTCTCAACTTACGGCAAGAATAGGCAAAGAGTTGGAAATATAATCTTTTTTACTTTCCTTTCTCGGAGAAATATTCGTGCAAGTATTCTAATATTCTTTCAGCGATTTTCTTGCTTACGGAAACAGAACATATCTCTTCAACACTCAATTTATATATACGCTCAACGCTTCCGAAGTGCTTCAGGAGTTTGCTCCTCGTTTTGGGTCCAACTCCTGGAATCCCATCTAAGATGGATTCAACCATCTTGTCCTTTCTTAACTTACGATGATAGGAGACAGCAAACCTGTGAGCCTCGTCTCTAACTCGACGCAAGAATAACAAAGCAGGCGAGTCTTCGGGTAGTCTTATTGGGTTTTTTAATCTCTGAACATATATCTCCTCAAGCTCCTTGGCCAGAGCTATAGTTGGAATTTCTACACCAACTTCTTGTTCTGCCTTGATTGCCCCGTTTAGTTGCCCTTTTCCGCCATCCACAAGAATTAAGTCAGGAAGCTTTTTGCCATTGCTGGCAATCTGCCTCAATCTACGTTCAACAATCTCTGATATCATGGCGATATCGTCCTGTCCTTGAACCCACTTTATCTTGAATCGGCGATAGTCGCTTTTCTTAGGTTTGCAGTCCTCAAACACAATGCAGGAACCAACAGCATCAGTACCCATCAGAGTAGAGACATCAAAACCCTCAACTATGTGCAATCTGGCCAGCCCAAGATCTGGTGGCAGATATTTCTTCAGGTCGTCCATAATTACCTGAGTTCTTTTTGCTTCGAGTTGTTGTCTCAATATCCTGCGCTTAAGATTTGTTTCTGCGTTCTCAGAGACTGATCGAAATAGTTTCCACTCAATGTCTTCCTCAGGGACTCCAATCTTGACAGTACTAGCATGCAAGGAAGTAAGCCATTCCTCCAGAGATTTTTTGTTCTCAATCATGAAGGGAATGACTACTGTGCTGGGAATACGGCTGGACCGATAGTAATACTGTTCGATGAAACTTTCTAAAACATCCTCTTTTGAGCTGCCTTCCGGCGCTTTAAGCACATAATTGCTTTGTTCTATCATTCTGCCCTCTCTGACGGAAAGCAAAGTCAAACATGCCAGATCCCTTTCCATTGAGAATCCAACAAAGTCATGATCCTCAATTTCCAGGGAAATCATACGCCTTTCAATGGTTTTCTCAATAGCTTCCAATCTATCCCTCAAGAGAGCAGCTCGCTCAAATTCTAACTCATTTGACGCATTTCTCATTTCATCCTTTAGTTCACCGATGAGCTTTTTGTCTCGTCCCTCCAAGAAGAACGTAAATTGACCCACCAGCTGTTGATATTCTTCCGTGTCTACGGATTTGACGCAGGGCGCAAGACATCTCTTTATGCCATACTCAAGGCACGGGCGTTTTCTCTTTCCTCTAGTAATTTTTGATTTGCAGCTAGCTACTGGGAAGCTTTTCCTCAAAAAGTTCAAAGTTCTTTTGAGAGCAGGAATACTGCCATAAGGTCCAATATATCCTGACCTATCTTTCTTAGTCTTGGGTTTTCTTGCAATGAACAAGCGCGGATATTCTTCTTCCCAAGTTACTCGCACATAGGGATATGATTTATCATCTTTGAAAAAAACGTTGAATTGGGGGCTATACTTCTTTATCATCTCAATTTCAAGTGCCAGAGCTTCAGGTTCGGTATCTGTAGCTATGAAATCTACATCTGCTGTGTTATTACGAATATTAATCTCCCTTGAATCCCTACTACCAAGATGTTGAAGAACTCGCTTCTTGAGAGCTTTGGCCTTTCCAACATAGATGATATTTCCCTCGGGGTCTTTGAAGAGATAGACTCCCGGCTTATTCGGAAAAGTCTTATTAATTTCGTTTCGGAGCGTCAAACACCACCCTCCAATCAGGTTCTTGGTAGTCTTCATTTTTCTTCCAGGGCCACATTTCTCCACTCTGAAAATTTTTAGAACATATGTTCTAACAAATATTTCTCAAGTCATTTATCCCTTTGAATTAGGCGGATTATTTCCGAGTTTGAGGATACCTCTTAGGTACTGTCCAGTATATGATTCAGGATGTCTTATGATTTCTTCTGGGGTTCCTTCAGCCACTATCCAGCCTCCTTCATCTCCCCCTTCAGGTCCCAAATCGATAATGTAATCTGCGCTTTTGATTACCTCCATATTATGCTCGATTATCAGAACTGTGTTTCCTCCTTCAACTAGTCTGCCAAGGACATCCAGCAATTTATGAATATCTGCGAAATGGAGACCGGTAGTTGGCTCATCTAGGATGTAGAGGGTTTTTCCAGTCTCTCTTTTGCTCAATTCCCGACTTAATTTGATTCTCTGGGCTTCTCCTCCCGACAGTGTAGGTGCTGTCTGACCGAGTTTGACATAACCAAGACCAACATCTTTCACGGTTTGTAGGATTCTTTTGACAGGGGGTATATTCTTGAAAAACCTAAAGGCCTTGTCAACGGTCAAGTCAAGAACTTGGACTATGTTTTTTCCCTTGTACGCAACCTCCAATGTCTCTTGGTTGAATCTCTTGCCCCT
>JBHLPJ010000086.1:0-5697 GCA_048939565.1 Promethearchaeota archaeon | reverse complement strand
CCGGTCGATGAAAATTGAAATAGAGATTGCCTTTGATTATTGGTGGTAGATCTTAGAACATATGTTCTAAGGAATCTCGATGGTAATTGTCCTGCAATTGGATTAAAGATCCCAAAAGGTCTAATTGAAAAGATTTAAGAGTATCTGAGCCATTTGGTCTTCTGTCAGCAATAATGCGCAGGCGTTTCAAGTAAAGAGGTGAAAAGATTGACAGATATGACAAAGTGTCCCGACTGTAATAATGAACTCAATAAAGATAAAACCGAATTTAGATTCGGAATTATAGCCTTCTATGATGTTGAATGCCTGAAGTGCCCAAAGTGTGGAAAAACAACATTCACAAGTGAGCAGAAAAGAAAGATTTCGGAAAGAATCGCTGATTTTGATAAAACAACCTGCTATGACTGTGGATAAGGTAAGAAACCTTTTCCTACAAAATAAAAATATTGTAAGAATGTGAGTTTGGGGGTTTTATTTCTTCTTTACATGCCCCAATGGTACGACGTCTCTCCCCCAGGTTTCATTGATAACAGTACCGGCAGATGTGTATAGAGCACTGGATCCACAGAATATCCCTTCCCATCCAGCAATGGTGTGCACAATCGGGATGAATTGTCCTATGGCCAGCAGAAAGAACAGTATCGTTAAGGTTATGAAGATCACTTGTGTTGCCACTGATATTCTGAAAGTACCTATCGTCATGTAGCCGGTGAAGAGCCCCCAGCCTCCTAGAAATATGGCCAATCCTTCCGCTGGAACAGGTTGAATAATGCCGAGAGATTCAAACAGCAATATGAAAGCGAAAGCAAACCAGAAACATCCAAAGGAGCTGAAAGCGGTTGCCCCAAATGTGTTTCCTTTTTTAAACTCCCACATCCCAGCTGCCAGCTGGGCCAACCCTCCATAGAAGAGGCCCATGGGAAGTATAATTCCAACGGCTTCAATAGGAACAAGTCCGGCATTTATAATGTTTAGTAGTACCGTGGTCAATCCAAAACCCGCCAGACCAAGGGGAGCAGGATTTGCAGTTTCTTCTTTTGACATGTCAATAATCCCTTCCGACTACTTTTTAGAGAGATTCTTCTCTGACGCTCAGATAAAAGCTGGTATTTAAAATTATTGCTTCGGGGAAAGAATCATTAGAACATATGTTCTAAAACGTTGGTCACTTTTTCAGTCTAGGAGTCCTAAGCAAAGGTTTCAATATAACTTCACTCTGAGCTTCTGCTCAGTCTCAAGAATCAGATACTGAAGAAAAAAACAGATAGGGATTTAGTCCTTTACGAGCAAAATCGGGACAGAAGACATTCTCACACATCTTTCAGCTGTACTTCCGACGAATTTTCTTGCAGTTGAATGCATACCCCGAGCACCCATAATGATAAGCTCTGCATTAATATTGCCTGCCTCTTCTGTTATTCTGGCGCAGGGCGATCCGTGCAGGATTCTTGTCTCAATGGGAACACTGTGTTTCGCAGCTGCATCTCCGGCATGATCAAGGTATTTCTGTCCAGCTTGTTCAAATTTCCTGAGCACTCCTTTGACAGATTCACCAGATGTATGGGCATAGACCGTAATAACCCTCTCGTCAATAACATGAATCGCTACGATTTTTGCCCCCATTAGCTTTGCCATATCAATAGCGCGTTCCATAGCCTTATTAGATACCTTGCTTCCATCTATTGCAACCAGAATCTTCTTTTCCAAAAACATCCTCCCCAGTTAATGCTGACCTTTTTATCCTAGATTACTTTGAGTATAAAAAAGTTAACCTTAGAGCATGAAGGGTCTTAGAGATGTTTCTTAATCGGTTCTTCCAATTGCGGTCCAACTGCTCCAATTATACGTTCGACTGGCTTTCCTGCCTTGAAGATTATGAAAGTAGGTATGCTGTTGGCTCCAAATTGTGATGCAAGTTTTGGATTCTTATCAACATCAATTTTGCCAAAAACCATTTTTCCGGCATATTTCTTCGCCAGAGAATCAAATATCGGACCCATCACCAGGCAAGGCATACACCAAGCGGCCCAGAAATCCACAATAACTGGCACCGAGCTTTTTACAACGATTTTATCGAAATTGGAGGAAGTCAAATTCTGGACCCCAATAGGTACATCTCCGCTACTCTCTTCTTTTGACATGCGTTTCATCAACTCCTTCATCTTCTTTTCTCTTATGCGTTTGAGCTCCATATTTTCTTTCATAGGACCGACCTCACAACCAAGTTCCACGAATCGGGGAGAGGTCGTGAAGTAGTAGCCAAAAAGTATTTATATATTTTTCGTGTTTGTTCAACACACGTAAACAATCGGGGATTATTAATGAGAATAAGAGATATAAAATCTCAGATTACTTCAGGAAACGTAGAGATCGAAGATCTGCTGAAATGCGTCCTGGCCATAAATGCCTCGGAAATAGAGGCATACAGCACACTTTTGAAAGAGAACAGATTTGTAACGGTGCATAGAATGGCAAAACTTCTGAAAAAGAGTAGGCCAACTGCTCAGAGACTTCTTCAAAATCTAATAAGCAAGGGACTTGCCCTTCGAAAAGAAATACTGATAGACAGGGGAGGACGACATTATGAATACAGGGCCATCCCACAGGATCAAGTAAAAGGACGGATTCGCGAAGCGTTAAACCAGTGGTATACCAGCGCTTTGAAAAGACTTGATGATTCACTGGAAGAAATCAGCTAGCTTAATCGATCCGCGATGAGGAGGAATGTTTGTGCCGGTTGGACTTGATGAAGAGACCAAAGAGCATGTAAACGAGATGTTTAATGAGTTGAAGTCGGATGTAAGAATTCTCTTTTTCCATTGTGATGAGAATTGCATATTGTGCAATGAGACATCAGAACTTCTTGAGGGGGTTTCAGAGCTATCAAAAAAAGTTCACGTTGAGAGATATGACTGCACAAAAGATGAGGCGAAGGCAAATAAGTTGAATGTAGAAAGACACCCAACTACAATCATTGTAGGCGAAAAAGATTATGGGGTGAGATATTCAGGTATTGTGTCTGGCTATGAGTTTGGTCCCTTTATAGAGAGTATTGTTGAAGTATCCAAAGGCGAAGCTCATCTGAGCAATGGTACAGTCAAGAGATTGAAGAAATTGGACAAATCTGTGAACATCAAGGTCTTCATAATGCCAACGTGCCCTTACTGTCCTGCCATGGTCAGGCTAGCTCACAGACTGGCAGTGGCCAGCGATAAGATACAAGCGGAAATGATTGAATCAATGGAATTCAGAGACATGGCACTGAAGTATAACGTAACAGCGGTGCCAAGGACTGTTATAAATGATAAGGTAGATGTGGTGGGCCTTCTATCAGAAAGCAAGCTGCTCGATTCTATATTTAAGGCCGCAAAAGACTAGAGCTTATCCTCAACAGCTTTTACTTTGTCTCCCATTCTTCTCTGAACATCTCTTCGATCGTCAATCTTAATGTTGGTAACAACTCGTTCAGCCCCTGCCTTGAATACCGCCTCGTGTGCTTTCATGATTGCAGTCATTACGTGATCTAGGCTTCCTTCAAGGATTGTGCACATTGGAGTCAAAGTGAATTTCAAGTCTTTGAATTCTTTTATTGCCTTTATTGCTTCTGCCACAAATTCGCTAACACTGGTCGCTTCGGTCCCAATAGGCACAATGTCAAAAGAAACTATAACCAATGACGGCACTCTCTTTCTAGTAGTCCAAACCAAGGATCGTAGTCTTATCAATGTTATAATGGTGCTTGATCTCATTCATCAGAGTGACAATATCGGATGCCTTTTGAATTCGCTTGCTCGCTTCTCTTCCGGTGAGAATTATGTGAGTGTTCCCACGATGTTTCACCAAGGATAAGAGGTCTTCTTCTTTTATCAAACCGTATTTTATGGCGTAAAGAACCTCATCAAGAATTAAGAGGTCGCAACTGTTTTTGGCAAGAATCTTCTTTGCAAGCTTTATGCTCTCCTTTGCTTTAACCAGATGTTCCCACTTGTCTTCGATAGTGACCAAGAACCGGGGAGAGCCACACAAATATACTTTTATCCCTCTTTCGCCGTTGTTCGCAAAATATTTGTATTCCCCAATGTTTCTTCTCCCTTTCATAAAATGAAGTACGATAACACGTTTTCCATGTCCTGCTGCCCTTATGGCATGACCTAGGGCAGCCGTTGTCTTACCATCACCGGTACCAATGAATGTTAACAATTTTCCAGATTCTTTCAACCTTCACACACTCCCCACCCGCAAGATCTGCAAATAACACAGCCCTCTTGATGGACCAACTTATCACCACAGACGGGGCAGACATCAGGTGAATTGGATCTGCCAGGATTGGAGCTTCTGGAGGATGCTGCACCTGCTTCTGATTGATCTCCCATGTGTTCCACCTCGGGCAATTCAATGTTCATGACTTGAGATTCCCTACTTTTGTCCCTGTAGACGGTTATGCCCTTGCACCCCAACTTGTATGCAAGCAAGAATATCCTTTCAACATCCTGAGGAGTTGCATCGTAGGGCAGATTGACAGTTTTACTCACAGCATTCTCAACATGCTTCTGAAATGCAGCCTGCATTCTTACGTGCCATTCAGGAGTAATATCGTGAGCTGTAACGAAGATGCGCCGGATTTCAGGAGGGACCTCTTCCACGTGCTGAATTGAACCTGCTTTGGCTATACGTTTCATGAGCTCATCACTGTAGAAGCCCTCAACCCTCGCTATCTCGTCGAAGGTTGGGTTAACCTCAATAAGTTCAGCCCCTTCCATAACTCGGCGCACAAAAGATATTGCAAATAGAGGCTCAATTCCGCCAGAGCAGTTGGCGATTATGCTCAAACTTCCTGTGGGGGCAATGGTTGTAATGGTTGCGTTCCTTAGCTTGGGCTCATCTGCCACATCAAATATACTCTTCTGAAAGTTTGGAAATACTCCCCTCGTCTTTGCAAGTTCTTCAGAGGCTTTTTTGCCTTCACGTTGAATGAAACGCATGATTTTTCCAGCTATCTTCAAAGCTTTTTCGGAGTTGTAAGGAATGCCAAGTCTGATGAGCATATCGGCAAAGCCCATTACACCTAGACCAATCTTCCGATTGCCTTTTGTCATGCTCTCAATCTCAGGCAATGGATACTTGTTCACGTCAATTACATTATCTAGGAAGTGAACAGCTAGTCTTATGGTTTTGCTTAATCTCTTCCAGCTGATATCTCCGCCATCAGTCATCTTTGAGAGATTTATGGAACCTAGGTTGCACGACTCATAGGGCAGAAGAGGCTGCTCTCCGCAATTGTGAACTACAATCCCATTGCAGATTCCTGAATGTGTTATTGGTTCCTCAAAATCATAAACAATCGTTTTACCAGCAGGTTTTATCTCTGTAACTACATCTTCGAATTTATCAGAATAGTATCTTCTGTTCAACTTCCTTCTTTTCTCTTCATGTTTGCTGCCAAAGAAACCGATTTCATCCAGAAATCTTGGAATGTTTTCCCGACTGACGTTTAACTCAAAGCAAATCCCGTCAAGAGCGTAGGATCTTTTCTCGCCCGACTTTGTTACATACTCCAGCCCTTTTCTTGGTTTTCTACCTCTATTGTATATTCTCGATTTTATCCCCAGATTTAATAACAGGAGTTGCACTTCTTTCAGCAATCTTCTCGATTTTGATGTTAGCCTTATGTAGTAATTCTTGGAAGGTTCGTATGTT
>JBHLPJ010000085.1:0-5705 GCA_048939565.1 Promethearchaeota archaeon | reverse complement strand
ATACTTCCTTTTCTTTAGAATATTCTCTCTTGCGGTCTTTTTCTTCCCTTCTCAGAATTCAGTTTTCTAATTTTTTTCTCATTATGATCCTATCGGTTTAGGGTTCTTGGGAAAGGAATTAATACAAAATAGACACTGAAGATTCCCTGAGAGGAGTTCTACAATGCTGAAAAGTGTTTTTGACAAAGCAAAACTAGTGATCGGGATGGTTCACCTTCTACCATTGCCTGGTTCACCTCAAACCGTTGATCTAGATATTGTATTGCAACAAGCGTTAGATGATGCCAAGGCTCTAGAGTCGGGCGGAGTTGATGCGTTGCTGATTGAGAATTTTGGCGATTTACCGTATTGCCCAGGCCAAGTTGGTGTAGAAACTGTAGCTGCAATGACCTTCATTGTTTCAAAGATAGTTGAACAAACGTCTCTGCCATTTGGGATTAATGTTCTAAGAAATGATAGTATTGCTGCATTATCTATTGCCTCTGTTTGCGGTGGGACCTTCATCAGAGTCAATGTACTTACGGGAATATATATCACCGACCAAGGAATAATCAAGGGTCAAGCATACAAGACCCTAAGGTATAGAAATTTCCTCAATTCTGAAGTCCTTATCTTTGCGGACATACACGTAAAGCACGCAATTCCCATCCCGACCATTCCTATTGGGAGAGCAGCTCGGGAAGCGGTAGATCGAGGATTGGCGGATGCCATAATTGTTACTGGGGAAGAAACAGGAAAGCCTCCCACTTTGGATGATGTTAAATACGTCAGGAAATCGCTGCAAAAAACTCCTATTCTCATCGGTAGCGGTGTTGATATCAACAATGTTGAGACCTTTTTGGATTTATCAGACGGTGTGATTGTAGGAACGAGCTTCAAAGTAAATAATGATGCAGAAAAGCCCGTAGACATCGCTAAGGTGAAGAATTTCATGAGAAAGGTAAATACAATACGCTGATTGAATCCTTTTCCAGGAGCAGTTGTTTTTTAAATCATTAGTATTTATTTCTCTCTTGAGGTGTTAAGGGTGATAGGTTTGGGCATTGAAGGGACTGCCCATACATTCAGTGTTGGTTTAGTAACCTCTGAAGGAGAATTCCTCGCGAGTGTTGAGAGCACATATCAGCCAGAAACAGGAGGAATTCATCCACGGGAGGCTGCTCAACATCATGTGGAGGTTGCGGGGAGAGTCATTAAAAAAGCACTAGGAGAAGCAAAAATAGGTCTTGATGATATAGCTTTCGTGGCATTCTCGCAGGGACCCGGCCTAAAACTCTTTGAGGAGTTTGCTGAGAGGTCCCTGTCTTAGAAATACCGCTGTAGCTGCTCGCACATTGGCACTAATTGCCAAAGTCCCACTCATCGGTGTAAATCACTGTGTAGCGCACATAGAGATAGGGCGTCTTGCCTCAGACGCAGAAGACGCAGTTACTTTGTATGTCTCTGGTGGAAATACATTGGTTGCTGCCTATGCTGAGGGCAGATACCGAGTATTTGGGGAAACCTTAGATATCCCTGTAGGAAATCTGCTTGATGCTTTTGCACGTACTGCAGGACTGCAACATCCGGGTGGCCCGAAGATAGAGAATTTGGCAAGAAAAGGTAGACAGTTCATTGAACTACCCTATACTGTTAAAGGTATGGATTTGTCTTACTCTGGTCTCCTAACTGCTGTAACAAATAAGATTCAAGAGAACAGGCTCGAAGATCTCTGCTTTAGTTTACAGGAAGTTGCTTTTTCGATGCTGACCGAAGTTACTGAGCGTGCACTCGCTCATACTGAAAAGCCAGCTGTTCTCTTAACTGGGGGTGTAGCTGCGAACAAAAGATTGCAAGCGATGCTTCGATCCGTTGCTGGAGAGCATAATGCGGCTTTTCATGTAGTCCCACGCAAATTCTCTGGTGATAATGGAACAATGATAGCATGGACGGGTATGTTGCAGCACAAACATGGAGAGATCCTGAAAGTAGAAAATAGTATGGCAAGGCCGAAATGGCGGCTTGATGAAGTCGAAGTTGTTTGGAGAGATTAGGAGAGATTGAATTGCTCATGGCCAAGGGTGCTGAAGCTTATTTGTTTAAGGAGAAATGGTATGACAGAACAGTCGTGCGAAAGTACAGAATAGCTAAGAGCTACCGAATTCCTGAGCTTGACCAAAAGATCAGGCAATATAGGACTATTCACGAAGCGAAGATGTTTAGCAATGCCAGAAGGGTTGGAGTTTCTACTCCAATAATATACCAAGTAGATGTTCCCAGAACCACTATAGTGTATGAGTACATTGATGGAAAAAAGCTCAAGAATGTTATTAATGAAATTACCAGAAGAGAACAAGAACGAATCTGTACCCAGGTCGGACGCTCAATTGGGGTTCTCCACAGAAATGGCCTTATACATGGTGATCTAACAACCTCAAATATGATCTTGACTTCTGAAAGACAAATATATTTTATAGATTTCGGATTAAGTGAGCACTCATCAGAAATTGAACAAAAAGGGGTGGACTTACACCTTATGCGGCGTGCTTTTCAAAGCACTCACTATCGATACGCCAGAGAGTGTTTCGAAGCAGTCTTAGTTGGCTATCGTGAAGTCTTGGATAAGGAAGCGGAAGAAGTTATACTTCGTATAAGGGAGATTGAGCGACGTGGACGATATATTGAAGGTAGATAAGCTGCCCCCCTCTTCTACATCAGAGAGAGGTATACCTTTAGACCTATTGTTATATATCTCGAAAATACTTCAGGATCCTTTAGCTCCTTTACACCCTTTCGGATGGAGTCTCCTTGAGGTGGTTGGATGAAGCTGCTATTTGCTACAAGTAATATGCACAAAATAAGAGAGGCATCAGAGATATTGGGAAAAATAGGCTTTGAGGTCGAACATTTGGATATCGAAAGAATCGAGCCTCAACACGAAAGTCTGGAGAAAATAGCCTTATATAGCGTGTCTTTAATTTTTGATAAGGTCGAAAAGCCCGTTTTTGTGGAAGATACTGGACTTTTCATCAAAGCACTTAATGGCTTTCCTGGACCATATTCTTCATATGTCTTTAAAACCATAGGAAATAAGGGAATTCTGAGACTGATGAAAGGATTTACTGAAAGGGGGGCGGTCTTTAAGTCCGTTATCGCCTTCTACTATGATGGAGCTTCTACATGCATCTCTGCCGATGTGCAAGGAACAATTGCCAAAGAAGAACGAGGAAAACTCTGGGGTTTTGATCCTATTTTCATACCTCTGCAGGGTGACGGTAGAACTTATGCCGAAATGGGTCTTGAAGAAAAAAACAAACTTTCTCACAGGAAAAGGGTTTTAGAAAAATTCGCAAACTGGCTAAGAACAAATTTTCCAGATAGATGAAGCCATAATCTTTTATGAGTATAATACATCGTCTAACCATAGGTAATAAATCAGAAAATTTAAAAGGTTTCATGCGTTTTGATTTTGGCGGTGGAATCATATGGCAAGGATGCATACTCGCAGGAAAGGAAAATCAAAATCCACTAGACCTCCTAGGACGAAATCTCCTGAATGGTTTACAAGAACCGCCGATGAAGTAGAGGCTTTAGTAGTCAAACTGGCCAAAGCTGGGGAACCGCCTTCAATGATAGGCACTATCATGAGAGATCAATATGGGGTACCTTTGGTTAAATTAGCTGCTGGCAAGTCTATAACTCAGATTTTGGACGAACGTGAATTAGCCCCTTCATTGCCTGAAGATCTCATAAATCTATTAAAGAAAGCCGTAAACTTGGGACGACACCTAGAGGAGCATCCGAAAGACCTACACTCAAAGCGAGGTCGACAATTAATAGAAAGCAAGATTTATCGTCTTTCAAAGTATTATAAACAAAAGGGCGTTCTTCCTTCTGATTGGAGATACAGTCGTGAGAGGGCTGTATTAATGGTACGATAGTCTCTACAGAATCTTGAGAAAGCTTTTGGAAGATTGAGATGATTGCATAGAGATCTTGATGGCTTTCTAAATTTGGCTGAAAGAGCTGGGGAAAAGCTCAAAGAATGGGCAGAAGAAAACGAGATAATTCGGATTACTTCCCATTATGATGCAGACGGAATAGCGGCCGCAGGGATAATTGGACTGACACTTTTAAGACTTGGCGCTACTTTTCATATCCGAATCGTGAAACAAGCCACTCCCAAAATCATTAAAAAGCTGAGCGATGAAAATCGATCATCTTATGTTTTTTCTGATCTTGGCTGTGCTCAGCTAGATTCTATTAAGCATTATCTTTCCGAAAGTTCAGTGATAGTGCTGGATCATCATGAAATTAGGAACGCATATGATTTTCCGGGACTGCTTCATGTAAATCCCCATCTATATGGAATAAATGGGAGTCGGGAAATAAGTGGGGCCGGAGTTTCCTATCTTATGGCTAGAAGCATTAACAAAGATAACAGGGATCTTGCT
This sequence comes from Promethearchaeota archaeon, assembly GCA_048939565.1. Taxonomy (GTDB): domain Archaea; phylum Asgardarchaeota; class Odinarchaeia; order Odinarchaeales; family JBHLKK01; genus JBHLKK01. The sequence continues at coordinate 1,272 of JBHLPJ010000085.1, read as the reverse complement.
CATCTCGCTGTTGTGGGGGCTGTAGGCGATATACAGGACAAGGCCGAACACCGAGGTTTTCATGGAATAAATGGGGAGATTATTGTGAAAGATGGGGTGGATACAGGAGTTCTTAAGGTCGAGAAAGATCTGTCCATTTTCGGACGCGAAACTAGGCCAATTCATGTTGCGCTTCAATACACTACGGATCCATTCATACCTGGCTTAACAGGTAATGGGGAAAGATGCTTTATGTTCTTATCCAAAGCCGGAATAAGGCTGAAAGATGATGATCGCTGGAGAACTCTCTCTGATCTCTCACAAGATGAGAAGATACAACTGAATAGTGCCCTTATTCAATACATGTTACAACAAGGCATAGATCCTGATAAGGCTCAAAGCATTGTTGGGAATGTATATACGCTGATTAAGGAAGAAAAGGGTACGCCCTTAAGAGATGCCAGAGAGTTCGCCTCTCTTTTAAATGCTTGCGGTAGGATCAAAAATCCTGGAGTAGGTGTTGCAATATGCCTTGGCGATAGAATAAACGCTCTAGAAGAGGCACAAAAACTACTTGCAGAATATCGTCAAAAAATATCGAAGTATATTGAGTGGCTTACGCAACCAGGTCGTATTAAGGAAACTGAGTTTCTTCAAGTCTTTCACGGTGAGGATGTTATTGATGAACGAATAGTCGGTACTGTGGCATCTGTTGCCTTATACGCACAAATATTGAAGTCTGACAAGGTAATTGTCTCCTTCGCCTATTCAGATCCAGAAAGTGTGAAAGTATCGTTACGTGCAGGCGTGGAATTAGTTGGAAGGGGTGTTAATCTCGGATTGGCCCTTAGCCAAGTTATAGAGGAAATCGAACTGAAAGACGCCACAGCAGGGGGGCACGATGCTGCTGCCGGTGCTCTGATACCTACAGGCACTGAAGAAAAACTAGTATTTTATCTGGAAAAGATCATCAAGAACCAAATGGAGGACGAAAAACGAGAGAAATCAAAGTAAAACTAATACTGGACTTCGAAACTGAAAAAAAGGCAAGAGCTATTGCAGATGATCTGAAACACCAACATCGAAGTGATCGCAGAGTAAAGATTGTGTATGCTGGAAAAAGGCTTGAGATATCCATACATTTCAAGGAAACCATTGATGAGGCCTTAACTTATCTCGACAGTCTCTTGGCTACCGTTAAGTTGGCGGATGGGGAGTAATAAAACAGCTCAACCGATAAGAAAGATTTTTATTTGATTCTTTTCCTACCATTCATCCCTAAGGAGATGAATA
>JBHLPJ010000084.1:0-5760 GCA_048939565.1 Promethearchaeota archaeon | reverse complement strand
AGAGATATGCGAGGTAAGAATTAGAATAGATCAGGAGTCTCCTAGAAGACTAGCTATATTTAGATATGTAAGGCTCTAAATCAGTAATTAATTCTTAGAAGCTGAGTTTCATACTTGCAGGATACTTACATAATATCCGGTTGATGGTTCTAAAAGAACGATCCCAAGGTCTATCATAACCTTGCAATAGAAATATCTCTAGAAGTTGATTATATATTTTTGTCAAACACACTTTCGAATTGTTTTCAAGGTATTTGTGTCTCATGTTATTGAGGGGCTGCTTGGACAGAGAACCTTAATTATTGGGCGTCCTCTCGATCTCTAATGTTAGGCAGTGGATGAGGCTTCAATTGCTTGCCCAGTTTCTATGCTGGGGGGTATGCACGAGTCTAGAAACTCATATTTCTTGACCATATCTCTCATGTGAGGGGTTCCCAAAATATCGTTTCTTGTCACTTCTCCATTCTTTGTTCTAATTAATACATCCATCCAGTAAAAGGACCTATCTAGGGCGACTAGTCTGCGAATCAAGATGCGCTCAACCTGGTCCAGCAGCTCCTCTAACTCCCTGGTGCTCCGCCACCCCGTATTAATAATCGATCTAGCGAGTTCTAGTTTGATATCTACGGATGTAGGTATGTTAAATCCTATCTGACGTAGGGTCTTGTGAAGGCACTTTAAAACGGCCCAATGTAGACAATCCTTTTTGATTCCCGATTCGGAATTTTCTATTCTCATTTTTCACCAAGTATCATTGTGCAGCAACGCCAAGTTATAATTAATTCATGGTGATGGAATAACGTCTTTCTTGATTCTTTGAGAAGAAGAAATCAAAGGATGACATCTTTCTAAATGATTTTGCCGCATCTCCTGCGTTGGCTCTTCGGCATTGTAGGTCTAGGAGACATAAGTCGGAAGATTCGTCGAGATATTACGATTATCCGCACAAAAGCTCAGGAAATACCAAAAAAATAGTATGAATATTCCGGGGGCAAATCTTGAAGAATGAACCTGCTATTGGTTTTTTCTTGACCAGCAGTTCGTTGGATAACCGCTTAAATTACTGGTATTGGCAGCCCCTTTTCACAGTCTTTCTCGGAGGATTTTGCTAGCTGGATGGATACTCTCTGCCTTAGTCTTTTCAGAAGCCCTCTGTTCTTTTGCGAGATCGTCTTCCCTTTGTTTTCCTGAATGTAAAGATCGTCTTCTCAGAGATTGGGTTAATTATGTTCTTGCCGATCATAAGATCATAGACGTTTTGGAGTCCTAAAGGACCCATTTCCACGGTTACAGATCTAATTCTCCTTCTTTTGCCCACCATTTTTTGCCCAACTTATTCTCATTACTTCTCTACGTCTGTGCTAATTTTTGCAGAACAATCCTCAAGGGTATTTGAAGCACATTGGCCTCTAGTTCTCTGAGCTTACCACGCCCCAGTGGTGTGATCTCAAACCTCGGATGTCCACTGGCCGACCAGCCGTTGACTGGACTTTGACAGCAATAACCTTCCTTCTCTAGCGCTTTCATTATCTCCAAAGGTTGGATTATGTTGGTATGAAGGGCGATATACTCTAGAGGGCAAGCGCAGGAGGCCCTGTCCAAAGCCTTCAGGATTTTTATCATTTCTATCTCCATCATTTTCACCTCTTTTCATATTCTTCAATCAAGACTCTTCTGGTTCGATGCGGTTGCGCATGGCCTTTGAAACACGTTCCATTGCTATCTTCATTGCTACCATCCTTGGAAGGGTCAATGTCTCGCTGTTAAGTGAGGCTTCGATAACCTGCTTGGTGTTCTTTCTAATCCTTGAGTCTATCAATGCAAACGCCTCATCGGCATTCCTGCCCAGGTACTCTGCATAAGAACCAATTACGCCGCCAGCATTCACCAATATGTCAGGCATAGTAAGGACCCCTCTTCTGAAGAGCATCTCCTCGGCCAACGGACTGACTGGATTGTTTGCAGCCTCAACAATGATCTTTGCTTTGATCCTGTACTCATTCTCTATGGTAATGACATTGGCTACTGCTGCAGGAACTAGGATATCACAATCCAAATACAGAAAATCATAACTGGGAATCTCGATAGTTCCTTTGCAGTGTTTAACTGACTGGGCCTCATAGGTTGCACCGGCATGCTTCGAAGCGCAGGAGATATCAATTCCTTTAGGATTATGAACTGCTCCCCAGTAGTCACATAGACCAACAATCTTTGCACCTTTATTTGAAAGATATCTAGCCAGTCCTGATCCTACATTGCCAAATCCTTGTATCGCCACTTTCAAGCCTGGTAGTTTGTCTTGAATAGGGGCCACTTGGGAGAGAATTTCTAAAGTCGTTTCAATAGAGACTCCAACGCCAAATCCTGTTGTGCCAAGTTCATGCGGAATACCTCCCAGTCGTTCTGGTTTCCCGGTGGCACTCTTCAGGTCTCCGATCTCCGTTACGAACGCCTCTATTTCTCTCTCGCCGATGTTCAAGTCGGGTGCAGAAATCCAATGATTTGGGACGAACATCGAAATGGCTCTCGCGAATGACTTGACGAATCTTATTTTGTCGATATTGTATGGATTCGCATTTATGGCACCTTTAGCACCCCCAAAGGGGAGGTCGGCTAAGGCGCATTTCCAGGTCATATTCCGTGCCAGTCTGAATACATCCGCTGGAGTTATGCCTGCTTGAATTCTCATACCCCCCTTTCCTGGTCCTAAGGCTGAATTATCTATAACTAGAATTCCCTCCATTGCGACATCGGGGTCATAGACTCGGATAACCTTCTCGGGGCCCCATCTGTCTTCAAAGGCCGTGACATTGATGTTTTCGAGCAGTTCTTGAAGCATGGTTATCTGCTGCTTCTGTAAATCAGCTGTCATATTTTCCATTGCAACACCACCATCTTCCCATTTTTTTTCGATCTCTAGTATTCATTCAAAGAGACATATATTTAAACAGTAATTACAATAACTTGAAACGAAATGCATATATTGTTGAAAAAGATACCCGCGGTTTCACAGCTTATGCCACAAAAATACAGAATGCGTCGCAAAAATTTTGTGAGATTCTCCGGATTCTCCATTAGCACTTTTTGCATTTTGAACCATAAGATTTATTAATATCGTCGGAAACTAGCATCGTATATGACAGATTTATTAGGTGACATCAAAAATCTTATTTTACTGCAAAACCTCGTGTCTGGTAAGGCGGTAGGCGTAAATCTCACCGCTCTCTCAAAAATCCTTTCAAAACATCGAAGCACAATTAAGAAGCAAGTCGAGAGAATCTTTGATAATAAAATAATCAATCGGCCTACCTTTCCATTTCTAGGGCTGTTTAAAATCTACCCTCTCTTGGTAGCCCTCCATATTGACCTGCCTGAAAAGAAGGAATTTGTGAAGTGGGTTAAAGAGGACCCTCATATTTTTGCAGCCTTCAGAAGTAGGCAGAGCGAATACAACACCCTCATATTTGTGTACCACGAAAACATTACGAAATATCAGCTATGGATGGATTCTCTTCCCTCCGTATTGAAAGTAGACTACGGAATATCTGATGTGGAACCGACCTTCTTGTCAAACACCTCTTATTTCTCGAATCAGCTTATGATAAAATATAAGCCCAGCTCGGGGATTAATCTACTGGCGAGAGATCTCCAGGAAAACGGAGAGCTTATTATCAATAGGCAAAGACTTGACCATCTGGATTTCGAAATAATGAAAAGCTTGGTTTCCGGTAAGGGGATGAAGGTAAATCTTACTCTACTTTGCGACGAATCTGGTTTGCATAGGAAGACCGTCGAGAAGAGGATAGATGCTCTGCTCCAAGAGGGTTTGATCTCAGACCCCGTCTGTAGGTTCCCCAATTTCTTTGTCCCCCCCAATTATGTCTTAACATTCTCATTATTTGAAGTCAAGAAATCGAAGGAAAAAGTGATAAGAGAGATTGCGAGGGACTACCATGTACCTATAGCCCTTAAAATAATACATGGGAGATACAATTTGCTTCTTTTTGGTAACCATTCTAGCATAAGTGACCATTTAAGATGGGAAGAGAATTACAGGCGTAGATTTCCCCATTCTTTTGGAAGGGCAAACATTACTTACCTCTCACCAGAAATGACCATATCTTTCGACCCGAAAATCGTATCCCTTTGTATAATTAGAGATAGACTAAATCATCTCCGGGGCAGGGAACTAAGAAAACCTCTGCAAACCATCTAGGTAATTGCTGCGTTTCTATAGTCTTTGTCCACTTTGTGCAATTATCCTCCAAAAATAATAAATCCAACATGCCTCAGAATCTCTCATGGCAGATTTGTCTATAGTCATTGGATGCAGATATCCAAATACAAGAATCCTCTAACCTTTTATATCACTTTCAGAGTATATCCTCAAGCAATAATATAAAACCCTGATGATCGAATGATATGTCCTAATTGCGGCCACTCAGTTAAAGACGTCAATGAGATTGCTGTTACAGATACATCGTATGGGCTTAAATGGTGCAAATGTCCCAAATGCGGGCACGAAGGCTATGAAACGCAATGGAAAAAATAATCTCCTTGTATGTTTTTATGACACATTCTCACAGACTTCTGTGGTAATTCATCTGATGGAAACATTGGATAGCCAGAATTTAAGCGAGAGTTCCAATTTGCAGGCCATAATAAATAGTTGACTATGCAATTAAAAAACCATCATAAGTGTGGGTTTTTTGGATATTGAAACAAAAAGTCGTCGTTCTTGAGCATCAGGCCAAAACTGGAGTTTGCTCCTGTTTTTTTACGTGAAAAAGCATTATCGTTTGATCAATTGCTCAGAAATACCATCAGACTAAGAACAAGGTAGTAGAGCTGATAAGTACTGACCGCGAATCTTTCGAGCAAACCCCTGTACTTACTTGTGATGAAGATAGCTGAGATAACTACAAGAACCGATGAGACTACAGCTGAGATTAGGGAGAATATCGCAAAAGCACTCCATGCTTCTACTAGCCGTAATCGAAACCACATTGCCACCATTCCGGCAATTGTCAGTATTCCCGATACCATCACAAGGGCTAAATGTGTTTTTCCTCTCCGAGTTACTATTTCGCCCCCAGCATCAAGAGGGAAAAGGAGAGCAACGAGTATTCCCAAAACTGAACTAGTTAAAAATAGAATAGGTCCAATGACTGAACCTCCACCGTCGCCTATACCCCAGTGTAGTCCAGTATAGAATACAAACAATAAAACACTGGATGTAATAAGGAATGCATCAAATAACCGTTTTCTGGGAGCGTCAACTGCAACTAGTGAACTTATATCATCTCGAATATGACTATAATCCGATTGTAAAATGCCGCCAAGAATCCACATCGCGGTATATACGATTGGACTAATCATTCCACAAATGGCCAAAATCTGAAATATATTCATGATCTTCACGTTTTGAGCCTACTAGTGGACAGACAAGATATAATACCTTAAAAGCCTTGCCTAAGTGATCATTATAGAAGGAACAGACGATTTCTTTTTTATATCTAAAAGAAGAATAGAAACCTTTGACCATCGTTTATTATGAAGGAGGTTTATGCGAGTGGAGAAGCTTGACGTAGAACTCGAATTTTCCCAATTCCCTAGAAAGTATACCTGTGACGGGGAAGACATATCTCCCAGAATAGAGATCAAAGGATTGAATGCGAAATCCGTTGCCATCATCTGTGATGATCCTGATGCACCCATGGGTACATTTAACCATTGGGTGATATGGAATATTGAGCCGAC
>JBHLPJ010000011.1:17908-18822 GCA_048939565.1 Promethearchaeota archaeon | reverse complement strand
TGTATTTCGGATTCTATCATTTCTATTTCAGAAGGAGTTTCTATTGACTCGATGGACAGCAATTCAGAACCTTCTTCTAGTCCATACGTTGCAGATTCTATTCCTAAGATTTCAAGTTCCGCGTTGAGGAATTCGTCAAGAATATAATTTCTATCCTTCATGTCTGGGAATATTTTTCCCGTATCTACCTTTTCTCCTTGTTGCATATGTTTAAGACTCTTATTGATATTTCTTATCAGAGGTGGTATTTTCTTCCAACTGTAGAACCTGAAAATACCGCCAGTGGCAGCAATGGCACCAACTATGAATGATATCATCAAGACAAATGAAGGCCAAGGCATTCCAAGGATTCTTTGATGTTCAACAGTTAGATGTACGTTTCTGAGTTCAGTTGTGTAATTTGATTGAGTAATAATTAACCCTATATCGTATGCACCAGGTGAAAGGTTTGCAGTATCTATAGTTAGATTATACCAACCGCTTCCGTTGTTCCAAGTCATATATGCTGGATCAATGCTGCAGTTTAGTGTTAAAGTCACATTTTCAAGAGGAAGAGAGGTCAGAGTATCTGAAATGTAGAAGCTGAATGTTGCTGTGCTTCCCATCAGGGCAGAAACAGATGAGCTTGGAGTTTCAAAGCCCGTGGGCCTCCCGAGTATCCTCAGATTGAAAGTTGCAGTTCTTGCTTCATAATTCGATTTCTCGAACATTACAGCAATTGTGTAGTCATCAATGGGTTTGTTCGAAGTGTTAAAGTTCAATTCATAAATACCATTTCCAAGATATGATAAGTCCCCAGAACCACTACCACTTGATATACTCTCCCAGTAGTATTGATGAACCGTTGAGTTAATGCCAGCATCGCCCGCTGTTGTGTAGTTGAAATATATCGGACGATCTTCCATAGCATACAC
>JBHLPJ010000011.1:0-17898 GCA_048939565.1 Promethearchaeota archaeon | reverse complement strand
ATGACGAGTATACGAGATCCATTTATCAGAGTTTGTATTTGATTGACCCTAAGAAATGCCTCTATATACTTCATTTCATAATTCGGCCTTTGGGCAGTTATTCTCAGTAGGTAATCTCCCCAGAATGCTGATTTGGAAGTGTCTATCACGACACGGTAGTTTCCATTCCCCAGATCGTTGAATACGCCAGAATCCCAACTTCCAATTGTGTATGAGACTGTAGCATCTTCTAAATCTCCGTATGAAACATCTACTGTTATGAGGTCGCCCCAGTAAACGGTTTCGGGTGAGATTGAGTAATCCATTGTAGTTGAGATGCCCCTAATTATTAAGTCCACAAATATCGGTGTGGGGGAAGTATATCCTGGTTTTTCGATAGTTACCAGAACACGATAATCTATAGTTTCATCGCCTACTATACCACCATAGTGGGTTGTGTTAAATGTTAAAGTATAATACCCAGAACCAGCATCAGCCATGATTTCTACGAAGATGTCCGTGGTGCCTACTCTAAGGTAGCAAATAGCGGTTGCACCAGTTACAGGCCTTGGAGGTGCAGGACTTGTGACGTTGAAATATACTGTGACCGTTATATTCTCTCCATATGTAACATTTGAAGTAAAAGTAATCAACACAAGATCGGTCTCATATTCCGCACCCAACTGAATATCAATTATCTTTTCGGTAGCGTTCGGAAGCGGCAAGCCGACAGACTCATTGAAGATTGACCAACTTTCATTGAATTTGATAAATGGGACTAATAGATCGAAGTAGAAAGCACGAATAGTGTAATTTTGCGATGGCTGAGCCTTCCAATAGAAGACTACTATTCCTGAATCGTCGGCTGTGACATTAGCCACACTTTGAGTTCCATTTCTTAGTTCAAGAACTACATTTGCAAGCGGATCTATTGTGGGATATCTACGAGCAAAGACCCTCAATCTTGTCATACTAACATTTACATTAAAGGAGGTCGAGGTATCGAGTTGTATGTTATTAGTCTCATTAAGAGTCAGCGTACTCTCATAATCAGAATGCTCATAGAATACCTTTACTATGTGATTATCAGATGAATTATACCACCAGAGTTCTCCCACGAGCCAATTGACACCAGCAGACTCATACAAGATCGAACTTGTTGTGTTGGCCATTGGACTTCCTGTAGACTGGTTAAAAAGACCAACTATGTAATGCTCCGCCCAATTAGGCATCAGATCATACTGGGTCATATTGTCGACATCTGTAATGTTTACAAATAGTCGCGTAATATTCACCTTTAGATTTAGGGTCTGAGTGCAATTGATTTCGTAGTTTGAGAATGTGTTATTCAAAACAGAGGTAGCATGGCCTAAGTTGGTTACATAAGTTACTGTGATATTGTAGTTATTGTCTGGCACGTCTAGGAAGAAAACTTGACCGTTGCTATCCGTTAGTGCCCATTGGTTGTAGCCACTAAGATTATTTGCTTGAACTGTTGTGTTGGCTATAGTAACATTTGCGTGAGAAACGAATAATCCTTCATAGTTTGTCACAGCTACGGTAACATCGCTAATCACACTATATTCTGCCTGCGTTCCAATAGTTATGGCCAGACTGTCCTTTGTATGATTGAGGTGATAATTTAGATAGTTTTCAAAAATCTGTTCCCACGTATCTATGTCGCTGGTTGAGGTCCACCCCAATACCTCTATTATGATATAGCCGGTTCCTCTCTGAATGATTCTGATTCGATGTCCTGTGGGACCTCCGCCGTTGTCTGTCACATTGGCCATTGAAGAGTACCGAGTGAAGTCCGTAATTTTATCGAACCCATCTGAAAGCGAATTGAGATTCTCAGTGCGAATATTGTTTGGATTAGTTGTGATTTCGTGTTGTTGCAGTGGTTTTTTGTAACTTTCTCCATGAGAGCTTTTGAACTGAATTCCAGTCAATGGCTGGGCAGGATTGCTTGATGTTATTTGCTGAATAACAAGTATCCCGCCATTAGCAATGAAGGCTTCTAAGTCTGATCTGAATTGGGAGTCTATATCGAGTTTTCCAGGTATTTCGCCACCATCTAAGGAGTCTGATCCAAGTATTATCATTGAGTAGTCATCAGGTATGAGATCTATATCGTTATTTTGCCAACCCCATCCGCTCCTGAAATGACTACCTGATTTCACGCTTTCATTGAACAACACAGCTTGGGCCAGCCCATATTCTGCAGCGAGTTGTTGGGCCGATTCCCAAGATGTATCATCCTGGGCGTTTTTCACGTAAGCTATACCTTCGGGTAGGCGAGGATCTACGCTGTAACTTGGAGGGGTTTTGGGACCCCCAGGAGCATCAGTAGTGTCAAAGTATACGTAGAAGGTTCTTTTTGTGTTTTCAAGCGTAGTTCCGTTCATAGCCCAATAGACATCGCCTACGGCGTTGGTAGAACTGTCATATGTGGATGCAGGAACGAATAGACTTGCCAATTCAGTATTTGTTTCTGATGTTGTGTTCCACTCCACAACTCTTACTGAGTTATTATCGTGAGGAGATCCAATACCCAGATCTAGGAGAAGTTGAGTGAAGTTAACCCCTTCGATCTTTATGGGTATGTCTGATGTGTTGTGACTTGTTGTGTTTACCATAATTGGAACCCTGTGATTCCAATTATAGTCCCACCAATCAGCGGTATCTGGAGATGCTGAAACGGGAGGAGTCGTTATTGATGATAGCATCGAGATTAAGAATACGGTAAAAAGTATAGAGACTATTAGTTTCTTTTCACGGACTTGCAAAGCACCACTCTCTTTGGATCTGCTTCATGAAATGGAAATGAAGTGTTTATGGTATAATATCCGCATAATGTGATTTAAGATTTTCGCAAGTCTATTGGGTTGAATGGTAGACGATCACAAAAAATAGCTCAAATATCTACCTTTATCTCAATATGGCCTCTTTTCTCATCCATCCACCGAGCAAACCCACGCCCTACCATGATCCCGAAGATGAGCCTGATCTCTTTTGCAGGTAGCGTATGAAAACCCCACTTCTCCGTTTTGTCATTAATAATATCGAAGACCGTTATGTCCATTCTTCCAGTGTTAAGTGCCCAATTGTAGATTATTTCAGCCCACTCATTTAGAGTTCTCCAGTATATTCTTAGTCTGGTCTCTTTGTCATCCAAGAATTTGGCCAAGTCCTTCTCAACTAGGGTTTTCATAATTTCTCGCAATGCATCTACTTTGGGAGACAGCTTATCGAATGGATGTTCACCCATCAGCAAGACCAGCGTTACTATATGAAGGATTTTTGCTCGGGACCATTGGAACAAGAAGTCAGCCCATTCACTTCTCCACGAATCAATATGCTCTTTATCAGAGGGCATCCAGTACATCCATCGAACGTTTTCAGGATTTGCAACCCATTCATATAAGCTGTATATCTTTTCCAATTCTGGTGAGATTCTTTCAACGACTGCTTCTGGGACTTGCTTTTCGACAGAATCTTGGACTGTTTTGGTTTCTTCTAACGTCTCAACTCCGTCTGCTTTCACCATAGTCTCGACTTCTTCTTTGAGTTCTTTCAGTTCTTCTTTGATTCTCTTCTCTTCATCGGTTTTTTCCTTTGGGGGTTTCTTAATTTTCTTACGTGGCTTTTCCTTTACCGACAATATATATCACCAATTTATTCTGAAGCATAATCCTTAGTCCACTCTTCGTATTTCTGTAATTCATCCGGAGAAACGGTGGGTTTGATCTTTTTCATGGATTTTATGAAATCCTCACGATCTACCGGTCGAACTGTTATATCTTTTCTAGTTAACGTGCCGGCTGTGTCCAGTTCGCGTATTGGCATCATTGCAGCATCCCTACATATTAACGCAATGTCTGAGCCAGAGTATCCTTCAGTAAGTGTTGCAAGCTCATCAAAATCGGCATCTGGAGCAATTTCGATTCCCCTGACGTGAATTCTAAAGATTTCGCGACGACCTTCCTTATCAGGAAGAGGTACATAAATCCGTTTTTCAAACCTTCTACGAAAGGCAGGGTCAAGATCCCACGGCCTATTAGTGGCACCAAGAACTACTACTTGTTCTCCCTTTCGTTTTCGAACACCGTCCATTTCAATTAATAGCTGTGTTTTCATTCTTCGTTCTCCTCCAACCTCATCACCCGATCTAACTGTTGCCAAAGCATCAACTTCATCAATAAATATCACAGAAGGAGAACCCCTTCGCGCAACGGTGAATAATGTGGCTACCAGCTTTTCCGATTCGCCCAACCACTTCGAAACTAAAGAGGCGGCATCGGCACTGAAGAATGTTGCATTACATTCATTTGCCACAGCCTTTGCAAGTAATGTTTTTCCACACCCAGGTGGTCCGACCAGCAGAAGTCCACGCCAAGGTTCCCTTGCACCGGTAAAAATATCGGGTCTGAGCATCGGAAGAATAACTGCTTCTCTTAAGGCCTGTTTTGCCGTTTCTAGATTTGCCACATCTTCCCATTCAACACTTGGTTTTTCAGTGATTATAGTGTCTGAGATTGCTTCCTGGAGTGCTTGATCTTCCTTCGTTATTGCTTTCCCAGCTGCTTTTTCAGATACTACTGACAAGCCTGGGCTTATGCCTTGTAGCTCCTTAGCCCTTTGTACGTATTGCTCTGCCTTCTCATAACAGGTTTTTCTGAGCGCAGGATTTTTTGTTAATTTTAGAAACCTCATCAAGATATCAGCTGCTTGAATATATTTTTGTACAGCCAGTTTCTGTTTACCCTGCTTGTCAAGTTTAACAGCTTCCTTTGCCATCTGGGTGGCATATTTAAACAACTTTTCAGACATTGATTTCAACCTCAGGAAACAGTATTCTGCAAATCCTTTTGTAAGGCTACTAAACTATTGGAAGAACAGACCTAAAAAACTTGAGTCATAAATAGCCACATTCTGATGGAATTTCGTAAGCTTTAATTGTGTGTGTTGTACAGTTTTTCAGTGACTAATGAGGTGTAATAGTTGCCGTTAGGTCGTTTGTTTGATTGGTTAGGAGGGTCTAAGAGAAAAAGGCTTGAAAAGGCCATTTTTCAACTAGATCTGCTTACACGAAAACTTGATAGACAAAGGACGTCTCTAGAAAGAGAAGGCGATAAGAGTCGGACCAAAGCTCGAAAACAACGCATCAAAGGAAATAATGAAGCTGCCAAAACATATGCAAAGCATTATCTGCAATTTCAGAAATGGGCTCTGGGCATTGATAATTATAGGCTAACCATAGAGGGGCTCATTGTAAAACTCAGACAAAGTGAATCTATCACAGATCTGGCCAAGATACTAGGCAGTCTACGTCATGTCCTAGGGGGACTTAAGAACGCGGTAAAGGTACCCAAAATAGCTAAGTTAATCAAGGAAGTTGAAGGTCAGCTACAGCAGTTTGAGGTATCAAGAGAGATTACCGAAGAGGGGCTTGAAATCACTGTTTCACAGGAGATAAGCGAAAAAGAAATTGAGGAGACAATAAGCGAAATCGACCAAGAGATAACTGTTGAAACTGGTATCGCTCTGCCAGCACCAGAGAAGAAGGTCTCAGAGCTGGAAAAGGAGATTAAGAAACTAAAGGAAGGCAGGTCATGATTTCTTTTGACAGCCTTTAAACCTACCAGTGGAGGTAACTATTTGCAGGGAAGGCCGCTATGTCAGATGCTGCCATATATCCTGGACTACATAGCAAGTTTTAGATCCGAATCCGTAAGAGCTATTGATAGGCCATTTCTTATTGATGCGTGCGTGCGAGCATATCAGATTACAAAAGATCTTGTTTCCCTGGAGACAGCAGCAGTTATTGTTGAAGATATTCTCTCTTCCCAATTGCCATCCGGAGAATGGGCTTTTCAGGACGATCCTTTAAGGGATACCTGGGAAACCATACACACACTGAAAGAGGTCTCAGGAGTTCTGAACATAGACATCAGTGAAGCTGAGCAAAAGGCCTACGATTACGCTCTATCGAATAATAAGATAGACTTAAATCGATTTCGAATACTTCTTCAAGCGTACAACACGAGAAAAGAACCTGAATACCTAGAAACCGCCATCAGAATGCTAAAAGAATTTGATGGAACCAATAAGATAAGTGCATCCCTTCTTTTATATCTCGCCCTGGGCGATTCGAAGTTCTTAGATACTGCTTCTACTAATGCAATGCCTTTTGCAGGATTGACAAAAGAAGAGTCTATTGATCTAATGCTGTGGGAGCTTTCAGAATACTCCTCGGAGCACTATCCTAAGAACGATAAACTGCGGAAATATGTTGAAAGTATGTTAAACACACCCCCAAGAAGTCTAGAAGAATTAAGAATGCTCATCAATTATGTTAGGGGAGAAATGAGAATTCGAAAGGAAGAGCCATTTGTTGGTGAATACAGACCGATAATGGTAGAAAAATTGAAACTGCTCAATGATAGTTTAGGGGAGTCCGTCATTATCGGCAGGACCAGACAATTCCAACAGAAATTCGGATGTCGTGGAGCACTATATATCGGACGAGTCTGTGAGAAACCCGCCAACAGCAAAGGGTATCTAGGACGGAAGGTTTTGGTAGACGCGGTAAAACCCCATGTTATTTTTATATGCGGTCATCGAGGATCAGGAAAATCATATACCCTGGGTGTTATTGCCGAGGAGCTAGCCAGATGCGGTCTCGGAATAGCGGTCGTGATAGTTGATCCGATGGGTATATTCTGGAGCATGAAGTATCCAAACTGGGAGAAGGATGAGCTGGAGAATCTCATAGAATGGAAACTGGATCCAGAAGGATATTCAAACGTTGAGGTTTTGGTTCCGATAGGACTATACGATCAGATTCCAGAACAGACAAGAGATGATACATTCTCAATAAAGCCCAGTGAGATTACTGGAGATGATTGGTGTTACCTCTTCAGACTGGAGGCGTCTAGCCCAAGAGGATTCTTAATTGGAAGAGTAGTTGGTAAGGTTCGAGATGGCTATTCTGCCGCAAATGGTAATGGAAAACCGTTGTTTATTGATGGCAAGCAAGAAGATTATACTATTGACGATATGATAAAATGCATTCAAGAAGATATAGAAATCCTTTCTAAAGAAGGGGGATTCAGACTTGACACTCGAAGAGCCGTCATCTCCAGGCTAGAATCGGCTAAGAAATGGGGGATATTTTCCAGAAAAGGAACAGCATTCAATGAGATAGTCGTACCAAATCAGATCACAGTAATAGATGTGAGCTATCTAGGAGATAATGTTCGGGAGTTAATATCTGGAATATTGGCAAGAAAAATCCTAAGGGAGCGAAAGAAAATCGCCAGAACTATTGAGGCAAAACACCTTGGATATGAAGATATAGAAGAGAAGATACCCGTAACATGGCTTTTAATAGACGAAGCCCAGCAAGTAGTTCCTTCAGATAGAGAAACAATTGCATCTGAGCCTCTTATTAGTTATGCTAAAGAGGGGAGAAAACCGGGTTGTGGACTACTATTATGTACGCAACAACCAGCTGCGACTGATGACCGCATCCTCTCCCAAATAGATATTCTGATTTCTCATAACTTAACCTATGTGGATGATATTAGGGCGCTAATCAAAAGATCCCCAACCGAGATCCCTAAAGAGATCGCGAAATCGAGTTTCATAAGAAGTCTCCCAGTTGGGACTCCGATAATAATGGATCAATCAACCAGATTAACAACAAATCGGGGGTTTGTTTTGAAAATCCGACCCAGAACAAGCCAACATGCTGGCAGAGAAGCATCTCCAAAACTTATTGAACAGCCCGAGCTGGATTTTCAGAAATCAACTGAGGAAGAAACTGTTGAAGAAGTTGTCCCTCCCGAGGATATAGAAAAAAGGGTTGTTGTTGAGTCCTATGAAATACCTGCACCAAAGGTTCTTGATATTCCAGATGATATGTTAAAGAGATTTCTGAATAGGTTTATCAGATATAGATGTTATCAACATCTGTTTCCAAGTGAAAGCAAAGTCCATTCCAAAACCTGTCACAGAACAATATCTAAGGAGCCTCAAGCAGTCTTACAGGGAACCTATAGATTGTTGAAAACCAAGGATTGGACGATTGATAGTGTCTCAACAGATGAGGAGATACCTGTAATTCTAGCTGCAAAGGGTAATCTGAGAATTGCCTTTGCTTCGGCGAAGAACAATACAGTCGCCATCGCATCACTTGTTGGCGCATCGCCTAATGAAGAAGACGCTGAGAGATTCTGCGAACTTCTGAATACACTGATAAATCTCATTAATGAGGGGTGAGCAGCGGGTGGATGAGAAATTCATTGACAAATATCACAGGGCAATGGGTGACTTCTATTACTTCATTGTCTGGGGGATGACTGAGAGGCTCGTAAGAGAACTCAAACCGCCTTCCTTAGACAATTTGAAAACAACGATTTTTGACCCATTTATCAGATACTTGGAAGGAAACATGACCAGATCTGAATTTGAAAAGACAATCAAAAAAGAATTGACTAGGTATGGAATAGACACCAAGATTCAGGAATACATGATCAACATTTTTGAAACATTCATTGAGCGATTGTCACAGATACTAAAAGATGCAAAAACGGCCTCAGATTTGAAAAGAGTTACGGATGAATATCTGATCGTGCAATGGTTTGACAAAGAAATACTCGAAACTGCCTATACACTACTTGCTTTGGAAGGAACAGGTTATGGGAAGAGTCTAGAAGCTAGGGGTCAACTTCTGGAAATAATAAAATCATTTGTTATATCGGACGTAAATCTAGATGAGGCGATAGAGCTAGTTGAGAAGCTATTAGAAGCCAACAACTTTAGGAAGGTCCTTTCCAGTGCTGTTAGTTCGATCATAATCGGCGTTCTAAAGGCTACAAAAAAAATAGGGATAGAAAAAGCCGCCCAGCTTGCAAAGACCAGAATAAGGGATTTGAAAATTCCGCTCTCAGGTTTTCTCAAGACCATTGATAAAAGAGGGCTTTTAATACATTGGTTTGGTTATGAGATACTGCAACCATGCCTCCGTGCTATGGAAGCAGTGGGAATAAGTGAGGACGCCACAGCCATAAGGGAAGATATTATAAAATCATTTGGTCTTTTGGTCGATAGGTTGTTGACTTTGGAGCAGTTTCATAAAAGAATAATGAACTTGCTTAAGCCACATGATAAAAAGACACAGCAGGTCAAGGCACACGTCGCGGCATCAATTATGAGTGTGGCCGAACTGATTCATGATGAACTTGAGAATGATCCAAGTCTAGGTGAGTTTACTAGTTTCCTGGAGGAGAGGCAAAAGCAGAGGGATAGATTCTACACGTGAATAGACAAGCTTAGGAAGTTGATTTTTTCTTCTTTCCTTCTTCTGTCTTTTCGAGGAAGAGGTAAAGCTTACCTACAGCATTCGCAACATTCTTGGCCTGTTTTGTAACTTCATCAGTTACATTTTTCGTCAGTTCGGATAGCTGAGTTTCAAGGGCGTTTACGGTGGTCTCCATCCCCTTTACAGCCTTCAGTGTTTTATCATCTGTTTTTTGCTTTAGTAAAGACTCCAGGCCCTTATTCAGTTCTACAAACTTCTCATTAATAGCGTCAAAAGTAACGGTTTCTTCGGCAAGCAACTTCTTTATGGCACTAATATCACGTTTTAAATCTTTTAATTCTTCCATGATCTGTGACCTCACACCATCAATATCAGTATTCAGTTCATTTAATCCCGCAACTACCTGCCTTAGACTCCTTACCGTAGGCACTTCGCCTTTAGGGGTCTTAATTACTTCCAATTTTATCTCAAATTGTTTCCGTTTTGAACTACTCAAATTCCGTCCCTCACAAGACCAATACATAGTTATAATAGAATACTTAAAAACATTCTCAGTGGAGAACTACTCGGAAAACACCTGATATTGTTTTCAATTGATCTTCAATAGAAGAATACATCATATTTCATTTACTTCATTGCGTTGGATTAGTAATATATCACAAATCTTTTATATAATGAGTGTCAATTATGTAGTTGAGCTACAAAATCTAAAGAATTTCATGGTGGCTAATTAGGAGAAATAGAATTCCACGATTAATTCGCTGCTGCGTAGTAGGCATAAATGATTTAGGCGAGAAGAATGGTGAAACAGAATTGTATAGTATGCCTTCTGCCAATGAGACCCGACGATAAAACAATAGATTGTCCAAAATGTGGAGGATTAGCCCACAAGAACGAAATACTGGAATGGGTCAAGACCAAAAGGGAATGTCCCTTTTGCAAGAGGAAACTCACGATAAGAGAGCTAGTGGATATCGCTAAGGTTTCTGTAGTTGGATTCGGAGGTGTGGGTAAGACAACTCTGCTAAAACTGCTTTTAGATGAGGAAGTTCCTATTAAATACAACCCCACCCTGATGGTAAATATCAAAAACCTCAAAAACGTAGAAACGCCAGTGAAAACAATCGTATGGGATTTTGCTGGACAGCAAGGGTTTGGCCGATTCTGGAGTTTGATGATAAGAGATTCAGATATTATTATGGTTGTTACCAATTCCTCCATTTTAAACGTAACCAGAACCAAAAAGAGAATTATGTCCCTTATCCAAAATTACAACCCTAATGCAAGAGTCATCGCAATCGCGAATAAGCAAGATCTTCCTCACTCATTAAATCCGGAAGTAGTAGGAAGACTATTAGGCGTCTCTACTTATGGAACTGTTGCAATAGATCCTTCAACCCGTAAATTCCTGCTCAAAATTCTTAACGATTCGTTTGGTATTTAGGTTTGTCAACCGTAGTCAATCCATCTAGCATGAGAATATTATTGGAAAATGTCAACCGTACACAAGAAATCAGAATCAATCATGACGGGAGCTTTCACAAAAGTATTTAATAGTGTTTTTAATTAATCTTCTTAGGAGATACTAAATGTCACAGACAGCCGACCGATTTGTGATAAAGCAAGTTAAAGTCTTAGGAGAGTGGCGTTGGGAGGCGGAAAGGTGTATTGTCTGTCTTCTGCCAATAAGACCCGGCGAGAGTACAATATTTTGTCCATATTGCGGAAGTCAAGCTCACAGGGTCGAGTTGCTGGAATGGGTTAAAACAAAGGGTCAATGTCCGTTCTGTAAAAGAAAGCTTTCCTTAAGACATCTTATGGTAAAATAATATTTGGGGTGATTCATGATGGAAGTAGAAATCGTTTCTGCAATTGGTGGAATGAAAACCACTCTTGAAGTAGCGCCAAGCATAACATTTGGTGAACTTAAAAGAATAATTGCCAACCGAAGACGCATACCGGAATCGACCTTTGTCCTCGCTTTCAAGGGTATGGAACAAATGGATAGTACAACTCTCAAGGAAGCAGGTTGTGTGGAAAAGGATAAAGTATACCTCATTACTAGAACCGAAGGAGGACATCCGTAAATATTCTCAATAGGGTGCGATGTTCTTCAATTTGAGAACATATCAAGATATCTGTACGAAGTATCAACAAAAGACTGCAAAATCTTAATATTTTTTTGTATACGTAATCTTTTGTGGTTTAGCACATTCAGAGGAGGCTTGAGAAGATATTAGACAGAGAAGCTTTTTTGGAGCGATTGGCACTTGAAGCTAAGGGCATAGAGGAGGAAGAGCCATCATTTCAACCACTAGACGGAGATCTTACTAAATGGCGTGGATTCATTGTGGGGACTAGTGTTTATGACGGAGGGGTTTTTGAAATCGAGATAACAGTAGACAGAAGCTATCCATTTAAACCCCCTAAAGCTCGGTTCTTGACCATAATTTGGCACCCAAACATAACTAGAGAAGGGAGAATATGTTTAGGTATTTTGGGCAAGGATTGGTCTCCAAGCATAAACTTGGTCGGTGTGATTGAGGCCATAAGAAACCTCCTTAACTTTCCTAATCCTCACGACCCTCTGAATCGAAAAGCGGCAAAAGAGATGCGTGAGTCGCCAAGAGAATTCAAGCAGAATGTTAAAGAGTATATCAAACGTTATGCTACTTGGAAACACCTTAGGAGTAGGTAGGTTTGAAGAAAGGCGAAGGTCGTTATCATAGACAAAAACTCCTCAAGGAATGGGATCAAGAGCTAATTCGTAGTTCAACGGTTTTGGTGGTAGGGATAGGAGCTTTAGGTTCAGTAATTGCTCTTGATCTGGCCTTGATGGGAATAGGAAAACTAACACTTATAGATAATGATACAGTTGAGCTTTCCAATCTGAATAGGCAAATACTATTCAGAGAAGACGATATTGGAAAACCAAAAGTGCAGGCTGCCGAAGAATTCTTAGAGGAACTCAATCCGGAAGTCAAAGTAAATGCACACATGAAAGATATGCGATCTTTAGATAAAGAGATCTACCAGGACAGTACGGTCATCGTAGAAGGTCTGGATACATTTGAGGCGCGTCGGTGGCTGAATTCCATGTGTGTTCACCTAAACAAGCCTTTGGTTCATGGAGGTCTTTTTGGCTGGTGGGGCAATGTTCAAGTAATCATCCCCCATAAGACTCCTTGCCTTGAATGCCAACCATTGATTCCAAAGGAAAGATTACAAAAGGCTTGTACTCTTCCCGGAGAGGCACGCAAGGAGGAAGAGGAAGAAAAAGAGGTATTTCCAATGATATCCACAACAACCACAGTGGTGGGAGGAATTCAAGCACAGGAAGCTCTGAAGTTTATTTTGAAACGGAAGGATATGCTCGATAATTACCTGTTTTACGATGGACTAAGCCAGTCTTTTACAAAGATTAAGCTTGTCCGTAATCCTGGCTGTGTCGTTTGCAGTCCCAAATACCGCAGCGTGGGTGTCAAATATGTCGTGAGTCTGGATGAACCCATTCAGGAATTGAAAAACAGGTTGATAATGACCTATGGCCTTCAAGATCCCAAGATCATTATCGAAGGCAAAATTGTCCCAGATGATGTTAGACTGAAAGATACTGGAGTGAAAGAAGGAGATCCGATTTTTATTAATGACATAAATCTAGCCAGTCCTATCAAACTCATAGCAAAAATAGCATAGCTCACAATCCTTTTACGAAGGAGTTCACGACTTCAGCCCTAGGTGCTTGACTTGAATTGGCCTGAGATCTTGGGACTTTCTTATTACAGACACAGAATAACTCACTTGTTACGTGTATCCTCAATGAATGATCCAGAGTATTACTAGGGAGCATATTATGACCACGTAAGCTATTACCAGTGCTTTCAGAGTTGACGTGTTTTGAGTCTCCCTTATAGCCAACGAAGAAAGCAGTGCAGACCAGAGCCAGAAGAAAGTCTCTACACCAAGGGAATATGTCCAAACCATGGAAGTGAATAAAGGTAGCAATGCTGCTTCCAATTCTCCAAGAGCCATAGTCTCGCCAATGGTGACGCTTGGAAGTCCAACTGCTAGGATAGCTAAAGAAATTACTCTTGCGATTATCAGGGGAATAAAAGCATAGCTAGTGACTAGGAAGGTTTTTCTATACGATCCTTTTCCTCCAGTTATCCTTGAGATTGCCCAGAACGCAAAAACTATTAAAATCCACGCGAGAAGCAATATTCCAAGGCCTGATAGAAATAAACCAGCAAAACTTCCCCATATATGAAGGTTTACAGTTCCAGTGAATGCTTCAGATCCTGTTACGTTTATGTGAGTCCATAAGACGGGATAACTAAGAGAAAGAAGTAATGCATTAAACACCAATACGAATAAAAGCCCTTTCTTATCTGGAATTTGGGAAATATTCCAAAAGGTTAAAGCCGGAGAGGTGAATGTACCTTTTATTCTCTGCAAAGTAGATGATGGTTCTACGCTTGTCTTGATAGGACGTTTCAGCAAAGGAATTACACGTTCAAGTCTTTCCATCGTGAATCTTAAACCACATTTGGAACATTCTTCTTGGCCCGCTGAAACCTCATACTCACAACGGGGACATTTCATCTTATAACCTCAAGAAATGTTTACGCGCTAAGGTTGATAAGTTTTTTCTGTCAGCTTAGGAGCATGATTCAAATCAGCGTATTTATATTTGTTCAAGTAGAGAGTAGAATTGCTTTGGTTTAGACAAGCTGAGAACATGAGACTGAAGCAGCGGCCTTTCTTGCTGAAGGATCGTGAAAAACATGCATGATAAGACTTTCATTGATAGCGACAAAATTGAAGAAAAAACAATGCGTGACAAAACCGCATTCATCTATAGCGACGACTTTGTAAAATATGATTTTGGCAGATTCCATCCATTAAACCAAGTAAGAATACCACTTCATTATAAGCTCTTTAGAGAAATTGGGGGGTTTGAAAGATCGGATATCTTCTTGTATGAGCCGAGAATCTTTTTGTATGAGCCGAGAATTGCTGCTGATGAAGAACTAGAACTTGTGCATAGCAAGCAATACATAGAAAGAATTCGCAAAATCAGTCTCTCAGGAACAGGTCATTTAGATGGAGGAGATACACCGGCTTTCAAGGGAATGTATGAGGCCGGGAAGATGGCTGCAGGAGCAACGCTCATGGCAGCCGACCTAATTATGGCAGGGGAAGTCGATTATGCCTGGAATCCAGGTGGAGGGTTTCACCATGCTTCAAGAGAACAGGCTTCAGGGTTTTGCATTTTTAATGATGTTGCGCTCGCAATTCAATATTTAATTGAGAAATATAAAATATCTCGAGTCCTATATTTGGACATAGATGCGCATCATGCTGATGGTGTTCAGGAAATCTTTTACTCCAATCCAAAGGTACTCACAATTTCATTTCACGAGAGTGGAAAATACATCTTTCCAGGAACAGGCTTCACCGAAGAAACTGGAGTGGGAGATGCAAAAGGTTACTCAGTAAATGTTCCCCTCCAACCCTACACCTCAAACAAGGAATACCTTTACGCATTTAGAGAGATCGTCCCACCTCTTGTAGATGCTTTCAAACCAGAAGTGATTATACATCAGTGCGGTGCGGATGCACACTTCCTAGATAGACTTGCTCATCTGGGGCTTACAACAACAGCCTATGCGGAGATTGCTGCAACGATGCACTTTCTAGCCCATAAACACTCCAAAGGTAGGTATATTGCAACGGGCGGCGGCGGCTACAGTATTAATGCAACCACAAGAGTCTGGACTGTTATAGTCTCCGTAGTTTCTGAAACTGCCATTCCAAAAGAGGCTCCCCTTGCTTGGCGTGAAGAATATCAAAGACTGACGGGGGAGAGAGCACCGGAGACTATACTAGACCAATATACACCGACCATGAAAGTAAGTCCAAGTATGCGACGATCCATATTTGGCCATACAAAGAAAGTGGTTGAGAGAATAAAGGAAACCATATTCCCGATACATGATATCGATCAGTAGTTCCTATTCTCCTGTAACAGACACCAGGATGGTTCGAGTCTTTGGACCATCAAACTCACCAAATAAGACGGATTGCCATGTACCCAAAGAGAGCAGTCCGTCGACCACAGGTGCACTTACTGAATTTCCCAGAAGTGAACATTTAAGATGCGAATCAGCATTATTATCGATCCGATCATGGAGGTAACCGGCACCTTGAGGAGCAATTTCAGAAAACTTGGAAAGCAGATCTTGAAGTAAGCCACTTTCGTACTCATTGATTGTGATTCCGGTGGTTGTGTGTTTCGTGAAGATGACGACAATTCCATTCGAAATCCTTGAATTCTTGACAATCTCCCCTACCTGTTCTGTAACATTGATCAGTTCCAGACGGTTTTTTGTCTTGACCTCGAATGATTTAACATATACAGTCAGCTCAAAACCACCTCCCTTAAAGACCAGATTCAAGGAATAGAATTTTGCCTATTCTTTCTAATCCCTCTTTTCCTCGAATTTCCGTTTCCGCCAAAGGAATCTCGATTACTCCAAACTCGTTATATAGTTCTCTAATCTCTTTCAAATGTTTATCCTGCATTGATTTTCTGGATTTGCAGAACCAGCAATCCGGTATGTCTGGATAGACCATATTTACAAGTATATAACTGGCGGGAATCTCATATTCATATAATGTCGAAAGTAATCTCTCAGTTTCATAGATGGCCATAAGTTCAGGGATCATAACTATGACAAAGCTTGTTTTCGTTTTATCCTTGAGTTCTTTGCTAGCCGCATCAATAGTGGTCTTAAGTCTTTCCAAACTCTCAAGGGTTTTGTCCTCTTCTTCCTCTCCACGTCCAAAGAATCTTTTAATCCTCCCCCAGACTCTAGACAACTTGAGTCTGAAAGTAAGAAGTTTACCAAAGAAGCTGTTTAGTAGATCAGGCAGGCTCAGTAGGCGGAGGGTGTGCCCCGTAGGTGCCGTATCGAATATGACTAGGTCATGTTCACCCTTCTCGATGAATTCAAGCACTTTTGCAAATGCCAGAGCTTCGTCTGCACCAGGTGGAGTGATTCCTCCTAGATCCTCAAGTAATTCAGAACCTGGGATTCCCGCGAATTCAGAGGATTCAGGAGCCGTCTGGACGCTCTTTTGATATTTTGAGAACTCCTTTTGAGGGTTAACCTCCAACCCGTAAAGATTTGGTACACCACGAACTTCCTTGACATCCCCCCCACTTAGATCTTGACCCAGGCTATCTGATAAGCTATGTGCAGGATCCGTACTTATTATGAGTGTTTCTCTTCCATGCTGAGCAGCCCATATTGAGGCTGCTGCAGCGGCGGTTGTTTTTCCCACACCGCCTTTTCCACCAAACAAGATATATTTTAATCTTTTTTTGAGAACTATTTCTTCAAGAGTCATTTTACATACATCCCTTTTCTACTAATGGAACCTCATGTTTTAAGTTTGCGATATCGATGGCTTTGAATATCACAACGTGGCAACTAAGATGAATATGAATGCAAGAGTCACAAAGAAAAACACCACACCAAGAAGTAGCTTGTCCTTTGTTTCCCGATACAGTCCCGAGAATAATCCCACCATGCCAAGCCAATATATTAGATAAAGACCTAATGGAGAGACTAACCTGGTACCTGGATTCGGAAAATCCAGTAATTGGAAAGGGAATAGGCCATTTAATTGGGCTTGAAGAAGGTAGATTACAACTGCACAAAAGAGTAAAAAAGAAACCGCGGAGAGTGTACTGATTCTTTTCTCCTCTTGTTCTTGGATCTCTTGGTTTTCATGCAAGTTTGTAACCCTCGTTGATCAATCTGTTCACCCGTTTCTTATAAGTGTCACGGAATATGCTTTTCTAATTTGGGAGTCGTTCAATAAGCCGGGTGTTTTCAATCATCGTTTGCACAAGCAAGAGTGTTTCATTTTGAGGTTTGCCAAAAATTTAAATGATTAAAGAGAGATTATACAATTAAGAGTGAAACATGTGAAAGATCTCGGAGGTATATTAATGGCAGATGTTGCGTCTATATCAAATAACTTGATGCAATCTGATCCCAATATTACTGCTACTGCATTAGTTGGCATGAACGGGGGAATAATCCATCAAACCCAGAACTGGACAATCCAAGGACCGGATATTATTTCAGCTTTTACAAACAAAACTCCCAGTGTTGTGGTTCAAGGTATAAAGTACTCGACAATCAATGCTACTCAAGATCGGATGATTGCAACGAATATAAAAGGTATGGGGCACTTAGTCGTTGCAGCGGTAGGACAAAAAGCATTGTTTATCTGCTATATTACAAGCCAAGGTTCTCCACAAACAGCATATATTGCAGCCGATAGGGCTGCAAGAGAGCTTAATAAGGTTATTTGAGAAATCATAATTGAATTTCATTCTCATTTTTTTGAAAGAATGACTTTCTTATCATTTTCTCCGCAAGAAGACTCCATCTGAAAGGGTGGAGATGAATTGAGTTGTGTTTAAATAATCTCTTCATGATTAAGCTTTGGGTAAGATGCTCTCTTTGAGAGGAAGGTTGCCCAACGGCATGGGCGTGAAACCCAGTCTGAGAGCG
>JBHLPJ010000010.1:0-18919 GCA_048939565.1 Promethearchaeota archaeon | reverse complement strand
AGGCGTCTCCAACATATCCTTGAGTTCTTTTTTCAAGTAAAAGACATTTTTGTTCCAATCAACTTTGATTAATTCCCTGAACTCAAGCCATCTAAGATAGGTCTTAGCCTTATCCAGTTCTACTTGAAGGTCCTCGGCAAAAAGCTCCGGGCCTCTGGCAGAGCCGCTACGTGAATCAACTTTTCTGAGTAAAGGACTCCATTCCATTACAATCAGAAGAAGCAGAGCGCCCATTAAGGTGTTTAGGTTTGTGCCTTTAGCAGCACTTACAGGAATTACTGGAACGCCTACGAGGAAGTTTAGATCATGTCGAAGTTCATCTGGCTTTCTGGCTCTGGGCAAATCTTGCTTGTTTGCCACAGCTATGCACGGTATTGTAGGTGCAAGTATGCTTATCTCTCGCCATATACGTTTGGCCAAAGAATCATTTTTCTTTTCACTACTGTCGACCATGAAAAGTATTCCATCAGCCCCAGTTGCTAAGATTTTTCGCAGTATTGAGAAGTGCTCTAGACCAGGGGTGCCAAAAAGATACATCTTTATTCCCCGAACTTCAATTACGCCGTGATCCAACGCAACTGTTGTCCCATGTTTGTCGATGCTTACGCTCTTTCCATGTGTTAATGCGCTGATAATTGTGCTCTTTCCAGCCCTCGTTGGACCGGTTACGAGTATCTTCACTTACGTCACCTAGCATTAATTACTTGTGATATTGACAGTTTCTCTACTCACAAGAGATATTAAATGAAGTAATATAATAAGGTTCACATGGTGTCCTGTCAAGCAACTCATTTTGGTTAAGAGAAGTCTATTCTTCGATTTGAGTAATGGTTTGAAGAAGCCTCATTTGCTCATCTGGGAAGTTCCTCCAAAAAGGATGAAATAAAAGGATCCTTATTCTTATCATCCATTAGATTGTAGGCCAGCTTGGCTTCTCGGAGTATTTCACTATCCTCTTTTATTCCATATTCAGCAATCAGAACAGCAAGTTTATACCAGTTATGCTCCGGAAAGGACTTAACATCTTTTGCTACACTCTGCCCTTTGAAGGCCTTAACCATTTTTTCAGCTTCATTAGGTCTGTCTTGTTTTACCTGTATAGCCGCAAATATACATATGGATCTTGTGACCTCGTCCGCTTGGTCTTCGTCTAACTTGATCTTTTTGGCCCAGTTGAAGAATTTTTTGTATTCTTCTATAGCTTTTTCAAGATTGTCCTGTGTTTTGTGATACTCACCCAGCTGGGCGTGAGTTAATGCAACGACTGACTTCAGACGTTTCTTGAGTGCACCGGCAGCGTTTTCATAGGCATCCATTATCATTGAATAGTATTTCAAAGCCCTTTTCAGCTGTTTCATCCTTCTATAGGACTCACCCGCCCGAAGATATGCGCTATAAGCATGAACTCTAGAACCGTGCAGCGGTTTGCCAATTTGTTCGTACAGGGTTGCCTGTCTCAAGTAATTTCTGGCAGCATTCTCAAAATATTTTGCTGCCTTCTCGATCTTCTTTCCTTTTTCTGCCAGAATACCTGAAGATAGATAAAAAAGAGCATAAAGTTCACGAAGGGAAGCTTGCTGGCGAACTAACCAAGGATCCGGCTTTTCTTGTCCTTTTTTGTACTTTTCAGCCACGAACATCTTCTGCTTGACTTGAATTGCTTTCTTGAAATACTGTGCTGCTTTTTCATAATCCTCATCCTCAAAATAATACTTAAGCCCATAGACCCAATAGTAATTGCATCTTTCAACATATGTGTTAGTAACAGCCATTTTCTTCTTTCCAGCGGAGGGAGCCCCATCAATAGCTTCTTCAAAGAGATCAGCCGCCTCTTTGAAGCAATCCGCAGCTTTCTTATACTCTGATTTATCCCAAGCTTTGAATGCTTTTTGTTCAGCGCTGTATGCCTTCTTCATGTATTTCTTATGTTTTTTTTCCGAAACCAATTCTCTCCCTCGATAAGCCTTCAGACCGAGAGTTATTTCTATCAACTATCTTTAGGAGTTTATGATCTTAAACGTTTTAAATCTATTCGATAAGAATTAAAACGTTTTTTGAGCTATCAATTATTAGGACCATCGAGAGAAAGCAGGTGAAACTGATTGAAGGTTGCAATTTTCGCCGGAACAGGTGTTAAAACCGCTCTTGATGTCAAGACTGCCCTAGAAGAATTAACAGTTACGCATCGGGAAATCAACGAAAAAGACATCCGAGAGAATCGCCTTTTGGGGTATGATGTGGTTGTTGTTCCAGGGGGTTATACTTGGCTATATATGCCTAGTCTAGGAGACCTAGGGCGGGAAAGGATACGGAGTTTTATAGCTGCGGGGGGGAAATTCGTAGGCATATGTTCGGGAGCCTATATTGCTCCAAAATCAGTCATATTGCCATCAGAATTCAACGAGGTGCAAATCGGGCTTGACATAATCGACATTGAAATTAAGAGAACAAAAGACAGAGGTATAAGAAGAATCAAGGTAGTGAAACCGGAACATCCCTTGGTCAGCGGATATCGTGGCTCTATTGACATATACTATCAGAATGGTCCTTTGATGAAGGCCGGACGCGGTGTGGAAGTCCTTGCGGTGTATGAAACAGGCGAGGGGGCAATCTTGTTCTCGGGTTTTGGCAAAGGAAAAGTCATACTATTTGGTCCTCATCCAGAAGGTAGTCTACACTATAATGTAAGCCCCATAAAGATTGGGACATTGAATCTGCTCAAAAATGCAATTTTTCTCTGAAGGAACTGTAATTCAAGTCAAAAGGCCGGCGGTTCCTTCATCAAACTTCTTGCCAGAAGTCTAGAAATCCTTAGAGGTTCCGGTATAGAACCCTGAATTGTAAACTTATCCAGCAGTGATTTGGCTTCTCTCTTACTCATCCCGAGATATCTTACAAAGACTTCGTGTCCGGTCCGTAACACTATGGGTTCCCGTTCACCATTTTTATCGTAAACTTTCAGCTTCCTTTCCCAGGTTTCGGGGAAATACTCCTGGAAATACTTCTTCAGTGATTCCTGTGATTCCTCATAAGTTACAGCTATTGTTGGAATATTCAGTTTCTCATGAAGCAGATTCAGATCGACAACATTGAACCATGCTATAATTACACCATTAATCATCAGAGCATTTATGTCTGTTCTGCCAATAATGTCAAATATGCGAATTATTCCATCGGTTGCATCGAATCCGCCTATTGTGATGGTCGTTGCTCCAAATCCATCTATTATTCTGTCCGCCCTTATCACAACACCTGCTAACACCGATTTCCTGCTCTTTTCCTTTTGAAAGCTTTCAGAGATACCAAGAACACGAAGACCCTTCTTAGAGACTCTAACAGGCAAGATTTCAGCTCCAATATTCTGAGGACACTTCTTTTTGTCTTTTTCATATATATAAAATAAGATTTCATAATCAAAGAGCTCCGTCTTAGGATTATGAGAAAAATTTATTTAGCTTGCTGCAAAAAACCTTGTTGACTTCTAACTTCGATACTGTAAATCCATAGGAGGTTTTCTAATGGCCAAAATCCGGGAGATTAGTGGAGGTAGATTTGAGAGAATTGGAGCCCACTCTCATATTCGAGGATTGGGACTTAAAAAATTGAAAGCTCAGAAAGTCGCAGATGGGATGGTAGGACAGATAGAAGCAAGAGAGGCAGCAGGGATTATTGTAAATATGGTAAAGGAGGGCAAGATGGCAGGACGTGCGATTCTCATGGCAGGCCCACCTGGAACGGGAAAGACTGCGATAGCTATTGCGATGACTAAGGAGCTGGGAGCCGACGTTCCCTTTGTAATGTTATCCGGTTCAGAGATATATTCTGAAGAGAGAAAAAAAACAGAGATATTGATGGAGGCAATGCGTAAAGCCATTGGTATAAGAATTCATGAAATGAGGAAGATATACGAAGGTGAAGTGAAGGACCTTGACTTTCAGATGGCAAAGAATCCCTATAATCCCTATCAACAGGTTCCCGAATCTGCCAAAGTAATCCTTAGCACAACCGATGCTGAGAAGTCTTTTGAAGTTGGGCAAAAGGTGGCATACGGCCTTATTAATCAGAATGTGAGCGTTGGAGACGTTATCATGATTGATGCAGAGACCGGCCGTATTACAAGAGTCGGCAAGTCCTCTTCAGGAGCAGTGAAGCATTATGATATAGAGGCTGAAGAGACTATTCCCACTCCGTCGGGAGACATAGTTAAGGAAAAAGAATTTGTCTACACCCTTACTTTAAATAATTTGGACACCATACAAGCCAGAAGATCAGGTTTTGGATCATTTGTCTCGCTCTTTGGAGGACGAGAGGAAAAAGAAATAGCACCCGAAGTACGTACTAGAGTAGATGAAAGTGTCAGGGAAATGGTCACAGAAGGAAAGGCAGAAGTAATACCCGGTGTGCTTTTCATTGATGAATCCCACATGCTAGACATAGAATCATACAGCTTCATCAATCGGGCTTTGGAAAGCGAGCTCGCGCCCATAGTAATTCTTGCAAGCAATAGAGGAATTACAAAAATCAGAGGGACTGAACTGGTTAGTCCTCATGGCATGCCACTTGACCTATTGGATCGCTTGTTAATAATTAATACGAGGTCATATTTGCCGGGGGAAATCATGGAAATACTGAAAATTCGAGCAAACGAAGAGAAGATCAAAATCGAAGATGAGGGTCTCGAATATCTGACAGAGATAGGCGAGAAAACTAGCTTGAGATACAGTGTTCAGCTCCTAAGTCCAGCATCCGAAGTCGCTAAATTGAATAGTAAGGAGAAGGTGGGCAAGGAGGAAATCGAAAGGGTCAAGGGATTGTTTGCTGATGTTAAGCGTTCAGCTCGCTACGTAAGAAAACATGAACGTGAATTTCTCATTGGCACGTCAGATGAGGATCTTGACTGATGAGCAGGTTTCAAGTTTTTGCATTAAACCCTTTTTAACCCCTTTTTTAAGAGAAGCAGCATAAAACCCAGAAATATATTTCTGTGTTATAGAGTAGAGATTTGGTGCTCTGCCCAATACGCATATTTTGAGTTCAGGAAGCTTTCTTTATTCCAGGAGCCATTTTTTCAGGATCCACAACAACATCAACTAGGGCGGGTTTATCAGATTTGAAAGCCCGTTCCAAGGCCGTATCCAGTTCTTCTGGTTTTTCCACTCTGTAACCTTCACCACCACATGACTCAGCATAGCCTGCAAAATTCGGGTTGACAAATTGTGTGCCAAACTCCCTAAAGCCATACTGTTCTTGTTCTTTCTTTATGTTCTTTAGCTTGTTGTCGTTGAAAAGCACGATTTTTATGGGAAGACCATTATAGACAGCCGTTGTAAAATCGGCCATGAGCATGCCAAAACCTCCATCGCTTGTCACGCATATGACCTGTCTATCCGGCAGATTTATTTGGGCTGCCAATGAAGCTGGGAGGGAGAAAGCCATGCTCGCCATATTTGATGACATGAAAGTTCTTTCCCCAGCACAGATGTATTTCTTGTAGAACCAGTATGTGTGATCTCCCACATCGACGCAAATGATGGCGTTTCTTTGAGCATGTTTTCTTATGGCTTGAATTACGAAGCCGGGGTGGATAGGAACGGATAAGTTTTCGGAATCTTCCTTCAAATCTCTCAGATGCTTCTCCTTAAGTTTTTTGATTTCCTCTAAATAGCTTTTATCGGGACTCTTTTTTGCCACCTTCTCAACCAACATCTTTAAAATAATTGTTGCGTCTCCAGTTAGACCCATCTTTATCGGAAAGGTTTTTCCGAGTTTCACACCATCGATGTCGATCTGAACTATGGGCAAATCTGGCACAAGGTTTTTCTGTCTAAATCCTGATCCAACAACTATGATGAGATCAGATCTCTTAATGGCTTTGGCAGCGTGTTGAGTTCCTATAGATCCCAGAACACCGACAGCTAACTCATGGGTTTCAGGAATAACCCCCTTGGCCCTTGAGGTAGTCGCAATGGGTGCGGATATCTTTTCTGCGAGATTAATGACCGTCTTTCCAGAGTCTCTTATTCCCCAACCTCCAAAGACGATTGGTCTCTTGCTCTTGTCAATTATCTTTGCCATTTTCTCTATATCCTCTTCTGGCGGAGCCACACTCTGATTGAAAAGATGGTCTTCTCGTTTCCAGATTTCATCGGTCAGTTCTTCCGCGAGAACATCTGTTGGTAAACTCAGTACGGAAACGCCACGATTGATATGGGCATTTTTTACAGCCAACATGGTTAAACGAATTGCCTGAGCAGGTTTGGCAATCGTTTCCCTAAAGACCGTAAAAGGGCTGAAAAGCTCGATCTGATCAATTTCTTGGAGTGATTCGCTACCTAGAAAAACCTGAGGAACCTGACCTACCAAGGCGAGAACTGGTGCCCTGTCGGTCGCGGCATCCATCAAACCTGTGATTAGATTCGTTGCTCCGGGACCAGCAATAGACAAACAAACACCGATTTCACCTGTGATTTTTGCATGAGCTGAAGCCATGAAGGCAGCAGTCTCTTCGTGTCTTGTTAAAATGAACTTTATCTTATCCTGTCTGCTCAGTGCGTCTACAAGAGGCAGGATTGAATCTCCTGGTATCCCGTAGATATATCTTACACCAAGCTCTGTTAGTTGTTCGACTATTTTTTGCCCTACAGTTGGAAGTGGTTCAGCCTTCTCTTCAGGCGTGATTATCCCAATTGCCACAAAGGCCGATTTTGGTGCCCCACAAATCGGGCATGTATAATCCGAAGGCAGATCTCTGAATTCTGTGCCTTCCTTCTCTTCATCATAGATGAAACCACAAACAGTACATCTCCACTTTGTCATCAGAATCACCAGGGAATTTTCGATTACTCTATTCTTCGTGATTTATCAAATTTGCTATGTGAGTTTTGATCTCGAAACCATAATCTTATATCCTTTCCTGCAGTCATGATATAAGATCTAAAGAAAAAATAGAAGAGGGAATAAGAGCATGGAGAATAAGCAAAAAGTACTTGAAGCTATGATTAATGCCGGAAGACCGGTACGGCCCGGAGATGTGGCAAAAATAACTGGTCTTGACAATAAAGAGGTTTCCAAGATCATTGGTGAATTGAAGAAAGATGGTAAGGTTTTTTCACCCAAAAGATGTTATTATTCGCCTAAACAATAAGGAATCAATCTAGCTCCTGCATTTTGATAATATAGGCATAGTGATTAGGATACCATGCATTGGCCTGTTTTCTGTTCCCATCATATAACAGACCAGCAAATCATTCTCTCGGTTTGATTCCTGATAAAAATTATCAGTGACATCCAATTCTCCATGCTTCGGGGGGCAGACTAATCATGCGGTTTTATTACCACCTTGATTACACCTTCCGTTTTGCTTGCCATAAGCTTGAAACCTAATCCCGCGTCTCCTAGGTCAAATCTATGTGTAACCATCTCGCGAACGCGTACATTGCGGGAATGTATCAGCTCTATGGATTGGAGAATATCCAACGGGCTAGCCGCATAGGAGGTTTTAAGCGTAATTTCATTTTTCCATAGTTCATTTAGATTGATTGGAACGTCAATATCTGGTGGTGGTACAGCAAAGAACAATATGGTACCGCCTCTATCCGCACATTCTAAGGCTGTCTTTGTGGCCGAGGGGGATCCTGCACATATTATAACCGAATCCGCAAGTCTGCCATCATTAGCTTCCCTCAACATTGTCGGTACATCTTCTTTGGCGTCAATAACAATATCTGCTCCAAATTTCCGTGCAGCTTCAAGCTGGAAGGGATATTTACAGGATGCAGCTACTCGTGTTCCCCCGAGTGCACGGGCTAATTGTACGTGCAGCAATCCAGAAATGCCACAACCAATGATAAGAACTGTCTGACCGGGTTTCACGCCAATTAGTCTTTGGCCACGCACAGCACAGGCGAGCGGTTCTACGAACACGCCCTCTTCAAAGGACACTTCTTCCGGCAGAACGAAAATCCCCCGGTCTACGTTGATCTGTGGCACCCGGATATATTCTGAATTTCCTCCTGGATCAAAATTCGTTGTGTGTAGAGTTTCACAAGCAGTATGATGACCAAATAAGCAGTAACGACATGTGTTGCAGGGAACATGATGGGATACAAAAACTCTATCCCCAACCTTATAGCCTGTGACTTCCTCACCGACCTCGACAATTTCACCAGCGATTTCGTGACCGAGTACACGGGGGGCTTTTTTTATGCGATACCATTCCATTACGTCGCTCCCACAAATCCCGCTGGCCATTACCTTAACCAAGACTTCTCTAGGATTGATTTTTGGTTTCGGCACTTCTTCAGTTCTTACATCGTTATTATTATAATACATTGCTACCCGCATAATACTACCCTCTAATTGAAGCAAAGAGAAAGAAGGAATCTTAAGGGATATCTATTTTGCGTTGTTTATTTGGTGGCTTTTCTTTGTTCCTCATTAAATAATTCAAGTGCCTCTTTTGGAGTATAGTTTTCCTGTACAATTGCACGAACTGCCTTTATGACTTCCACTGGATGTTCAGATTGGAAGATGTTTCTACCCATGTCTACGCCTACTGCACCAGCTTGAATAGCATTGTATGCTAGCTCGAATGCGTCTGGTTCTGGTACTTTCTTCCCGCCTGCAATGACTATAGGAACGGGACATCCTTCAACAACTTTATCGAAATCTTCACAGTAGTAGGTTTTCACAATGTGTGCTCCAAGTTCAGCAGCTATTCGTGAAGCCATTCCTAGATAGCGAGCATCTCTTACCATTTTTGTGCCCACGGCGGTCACGGCTAGAACAGGAATGCCGTATTCCTCGCCCTGATCTACCAGCTTTGAGAGATTCAACAGAGTCTGTCGTTCGTGTTCTGAACCAACGAATATTGAGAGCGCAACTCCTGCCACGTTGAGGCGGATAGCTTCTTGCATAGAAGTCGTGATTCCTTCATCGGATAGCTCTTCTCTCCTAGCCATACTTGTTCCACCGGAAACTCTAAGCACTATAGGTATCCGATTTGATGCATCCACAGAAGTTCGCAATACCCCTCTAGTTAGCATCAGTGTATCGGCATATGGTATAAGCGGTGTAATTGTCTTTCGAGGTACCTGCAACCCTGAGGTAGGTCCCTGAAAATAGCCATGGTCTACTGCAAGCATGACGGTACGACCTGTCTTCGGGTCAATTATTCTCGACAAACGATTTTTCATTCCCCAGCTCATTTTTACACCTCACCCTTGATTTTCTACTTTTTTGGTCTAACTATTAGATAACCTTTATCTATCAACCAATGATGAAATTGAAAAGTTGTAAATTTACAAGCATTTACACAAGTCTCTCTTATTTTCTTATACTCTTCAGACCCCTCTTCTAAGGTGTTTAGTCTAAGTTGTATTGGACACTGGATATCTCTGCAGAATTCTCGTCTCTTATAATCTATATACCCTGCTATTGACACTCACTATCACCCTTTTTTTAACATAAGGTTTATTAGATAATTTCTTTCGGGCAAAATCTGTTTTGAGTTCTATTTTTATCTCTATCTTCCACAAGAGGACTGCATTAGATAGGATGCAGATGAATCAAGCTGGATTTAAATATTTCCCCGAATACCCAAAATTGAGGTCTGTGACATCGAAGATGAGGAGGGGGAAAGTAGTGAAAACAGGCCCCGCGGGTATATCCTGATGGGCAGGGCTGTCCCGTGCCTGTGGCACCAAAAAGGAGGAAGTGAACCAGCCCCAAACCTCCTCAGTGTACATCACTCCGAAAGGAGACCTAATAGCAATCCAGAGAGCGAGGGAGGAAGCCCCTTCCCAAAGTTAGGGGTAGTTCACAAGCTTTCCCCATCTGATTTTGTGGATATGACGCGTGATATCACACAGCTACAGGAAATAAGAACCGCAATCTAGTCATCCCAGAACACTCGAGTGCGGGCATATTCTTTTTCAGCTTCTAAAATGCGTTTATAAAACTTCTTGTCCAAAGTGGGTGTTCTTCGTAGTATTTTGGAGACCGTTGCAGGACCAATCCCATGTCCGGCCAGTGCAATAACTGCTTTTCTGCCCATTGACAAAACGAGACTTGCCGATTTCTGGGCTCTCTTGACTCTCTTCTTCTCCTCCTTG
Organism: Promethearchaeota archaeon; assembly: GCA_048939565.1. GTDB lineage: Archaea > Asgardarchaeota > Odinarchaeia > Odinarchaeales > JBHLKK01 > JBHLKK01. Next base: position 8,807 of record JBHLPJ010000010.1, on the reverse strand, counting down.
TCCAGTTTTTGACCAGATTTCCATCGTCTCACTATTTTGGGCAGATCTGAATCGCCTCGATATGTTACTGCAAGAATTCCAGAATCACATTTGAGACACTTTGGATTTTCAGCCAGAGTTCCAACTGTTCTTATGGACTCCCAATTTCCACAGAATAGACAAACAAGCTTGATCTGACGAGCCATCAATCGAGCTTTTACGGCTTCAATAATCTGAGCTTCAGGTCGAGGGGGGCCAATACGACCATGAGGTTTGAACCATTTTAGAGATGGCATCGATATTGGAGAGCCTTTACCCCACTTCTTTGCCGACGTTACCTTGATCTTTCCCTTCTGGATCATGTCAAAGACATACTTGGTTCGCCTTACGTCGAGTTTTTCTACCATAATTTCTCTCATGGCTTCAATACCAATAGGCGTTTCTTCATATGCTCCTAGTAGTCTTCGCCCGATCCCTCTGAATGCAATATCCTTATCGATAGCACCAAATCTTTTTGCAACATGTAAGAGCCTCCAATAGTAAAGAGAAGTTCCTTTCAGGATAATTCTTAGAATCTCATCGATATGTTCTGGCCTTGTTTTCACCAATATTTCACGGAAAACGTCAATCTGAACAATGTCTGGGAGTTTTATTGTTATTCGATACGGATCCGCCCTTACCGCTACACTGGCTCCGAGACGAGCAGAGAGCAAAGAAGTCAGAATATGTCCAATCGTTTCATTAACCTTACTACCGAAACAGGAGTGGACTATAACAAACCAGCCTACATCGTTAATTATGACCGGTTCTATAACAATTTGATCGTGTGTGGGTACGCCAATCTTGCTTTTGATTTGATTTTTGATTACATCGATTGCACCACTCAGATCGTCCTCTAAGGGAACCTCTTCAGAGAAAACCTTCAGTTTTTCGAAAATGTCGGTTTCCAAAAGCGTCTCGTAGGCATCTCTTCCAACATCAATTGCTTTCGCTATAACTTCACGCAGTCTGCCCACATCTTGGGCCACTTCATAAGGAACAGGAATTAGTTCACCCTCCCAAGAGGGGATTGCTCCAATCGCATTATCAGCTTCTTCAACCCGTACCTTCTCTTCTTCCACACTAATAATCTTCCATGGTCTGCCTTTAACGATGAAAACAGTCCCTTCACCATGATTTACGATGAACTCCTCATCAAGAGTTCCAACAGGCTTTCCTGTGGTTGTATTTAATACTTCATAACGCTTGACATCAGGAATCATTGAGAGATGTGTAAAATAATAAAGATGTGTTCCTCTTCTTGACTTAACATAATCATCAGCATCCCAAATTAGCCCAAGTCCTCTCATGTAGTTTATTACCCTCAAAAACTCGTTCCAACTCAGATTTCTAAATGGCCAAGCTCTTTTAATGATCCGAAATGCTTCCTCCTTAGGAATTGTACGATTGTCAAGAATTATCCCTACTATTTGGTGACAAAGAACATCCAAGGCATTTTCGTGCGTCAACACCTCCTCTAGTTGTCCACTAACGGATCTGCTTGCCAAAGCTAAGGATTCTGAAATATCATCAAAACCAGTACAAATAACAAGTCCGCGGGAGGTCTCTCCAATAGAATGGCCTGAACGACCAACTCGCTGAATGAGTCTAGCCACTTGACGGGGGGACATATATTGTACAACGAAATCAATGGCACCGATATCAATACCAAGTTCTAATGAGGAGGTGCAAACCATGCATTTCAGTTTCTCATCTTTAAACTCTTTTTCAGCCTCAACTCGAACCTCTCGGGATAATGAACCGTGATGTACCCCAAAATTGAACATTGGACCGAGCAGTCTTAATCTTGAAGATATCGCTTCAGCATTCTCGCGTGTATTGACAAAAACCAGAACCGAATTAAACTTCTCAACGAGTTCAGCAATCCTTCTTACTCTTGCAGCGCTTCTGATATTTGTAAAAAGTTGTTCTGCAAGTTCTTCATCATCCTTCTTGGGACGCACTGTCTCAATCTCGATTCTTAGCCTCTTTGAATGAGGCAGGTTAACAATTTTGATTGGTGAGCCATCACCAACAAGGAATGATGCCACCCTTTTCGGATTGCCTACCGTTGCCGATAACCCAATTCTCTGGAAATCCACACCAGTTACTTTTCTGAGTCTTTCGAGACCAATCGAAAGTTGAACTCCCCGCTTATCTGACACTATTTCATGAATCTCATCAACTATAACCCATCTAACACTGCGCAAATGTTGTTGCATTCTTTTCCCTGGTAGGATGGCCTGAAGTGTTTCGGGTGTAGTTATCAGCATATCTGGCGGTATTAGCGCTTGTTTTCGTCTTATGCTGGGCTTAGTATCACCGTGCCGGACCTCAATATGCAGTCCCAATTCACCACCAAGTTTGATAATTCTTTTGAAAATGTCTCGATTTAGGGCTCGTAAAGGTGTGATGTACAGAATTCGAATACCGAGTCGGTCCTTTTCAGATTCCAGAAGCTTGCTGAATACGGGGAAAATTGCTGCTTCGGTTTTTCCTGATGCTGTAGGAGCTATAAGCAAAACATTTTCGCCACTAAGGATGCGCGGTATTGCTCTTTGCTGAGTTTCTGTTGCTTCCATGAACCCTTCTTTTGGCAATATTTGCTGAAGGGATTCTGATAGCAACGAGAAAGTGTTCTCCCTCAAGTCCTACAGCCCCAAAAATTAGTATATCTAGGGATTCTTGGAAAGAAACCCTTAAAAACTATTTGTTGCACGTCGAAGAGCTTTTCATTCTTGAAATGATGGCCCAACCGATTCTTGATCCTCGGATTCATCATATTCGCCTGCGATTCTCTTGGCAAGTAACCTAGCGATGACAACCTCAAGTTTCTCTGACATGATATTTTGTAGTTCAGAAAACCAAAACTCCCTCACTTGCTCTATCTTCTTTCCGGATAATGAGTAGACTGTTCTTCCGTCTTGAAGCTTTTTGGCATTCAAGAAATCCAAGTGCACAAGATAGTCTAGAGCGTCAGACAGATCTTTTGGGTTTTCTAGGTCTGTGAATAGATCTATAGGAGAATACCTTATTTGGGGATTTTCTGAAGCTTCGCGATAAAAGGAATCGATCTCATCGGAGTAGAGGCCATATACGATTCGTTTCATAAGCTTATCAAGGTTCTCGATTTTTGCCAAAGCGAATCTACCTCATCAGCATTTAAAATTATTATCAATCAGATAAATTAATGTTTTCTTTATTTGAAAAAAGAAGATTAATAGTAGTTTGAAAAAGCGCCTATCGAGAGAGACTCTGAAATGTTCCAATGCAGAAACAAAAGACTCTTAAGTTTTCCAGTTCATCTTTAACATTAGATGCTGAAACTGACCTGCACTGAGAATTATTTCGATGAAGAAAATGACACCACTTAGTTTTTTTCTTTTGCAAATGTTTTTACAGAGGTAATTATAATAAAGGCATTATTATCCAGAGAAGGGCTGCAAGCGGAGACGAGATTCTTATGGGCAGGAAGCTGTTTTATGAAGATCCCTACAAAGCGAGTTTTGACGCCAAAATAGTTGAAATAACACATGATGGTGTTGTTCTAGACCAAACCTGCTTTTATCCTGAAGGGGGAGGGCAAGCTGGAGATACCGGACGACTTGACGAAGAGGCAGTTACGGATACTGTAAAGAAGGATAATAAGATTATTCATATCGTCGGTGAAAATGCGAAATTTAACATTGGAGCACATGTTCATGGAAAGATTGATTGGGAGAGAAGATACCTGATAATGAAGCTGCATTCTGCAGCGCATATTGTGGATTATTTCTTCATGAAGGTGTTTGGAGAGCATGAAAGAATTGGCTCAAACATTGATGAGTCCAAAAGCAGATGCGACTATGTCTATGAGGGAAAGCTTGACCCGGAGATGATGAAAGAAGTTGAAGAGTCATCTAACAAGTTTTTCTCAGAAAACCATGTGATCGAGACGTGGAGCAATGAGAAGAATCCTAGCTACAGGTATTGGAAATGTGGAAACATTGAGATGGCTTGTGGGGGAATCCACGTCAGAAATACTAAAGAGATTGGCAAGATAAGACTAAAGAGAAAGAATATTGGCAAGGGAAAGGAAAGAGTCGAAATACTCCTAGATTAGAGGCAATTATTCGAACAGCTTAAGCACTGTTTTGGCAGCAACATCAGCGTGATGAAACGGGTAATCCTCCTGCCACCTAAGGTCTATCACATATAGATAGCAACCAAATAGAGCTGAGTAAGAAACGGCAAACAGACGATTGAGTTCCACATGAAATGCTATCATGTTTCTATCTTCATCGTCTCGATTCCTCAAGTCTTCCTGTCTATCCTCTGCTCTCCTCCTGCAAATCTCAGTAGGGTCGGGTTCTAGAATCACAATAACATCCGGTTTTATAATTTCAAGAACCTCTTTGGGAAGACCTGGATAAAATCCATGAGAGGTTTTAAGGCTCAGATGGGTGTCGATTACTACATCATTGTCCAACTCTGCTATTTTTCTTGCAACCGCTTTTTGAATTCCCAGGTAATCGTTGCGAGGCAGTTCTCGGACAGATTCGCGAGTAGAGATCAGTTCCGGATACTTCTCAACCGAAAACTCATAAACTAGGTCGCCAAAATTGACTGTTTCTACTTTTTTCATTAGCGATTTGATTCTCTCACAGGTAGAACTCTTTCCGGCACCTGGAACACCAGATATGATTGCTTTCATTATTCTCTATTCTCCAAGATTTTTTCTGCTATAGTAACCATATTAATCGGTTCTAATCAATGAGATGCTACAGACCATCATCTAGATGCGTAGCCTATTAAGCTTTCCAAAACAGCTACTTTGTCTCTTAATTCCGCAGCCAACTCAAATTCAAGATTATCAGCAGCAGCTTTCATCTCCTCCTTAAGTTTGACGATGTGCATTGCGATCTCACTATCAGACATACCTCTTACTTCTTTTATCACATCTTCTGCCAGAGGTGGAGAAACATAAGCCGATTCAGCAATGTCTGCAATTGGTTTAACGATGGTTTTTGGAACAATTCCGTGTTCTTCATTAAACGCAAGTTGTAATGCCCTTCTTCTATTGTTCTCATCTATCGCACTTTTCATCGACTTAGTCATGTCATCCGCGTATAAGATGACGGTCCCATTTATGTTGCGCGAAGCTCGTCCCATAATCTGAATGAGTGATCTTTCTGATCTTAGAAATCCTTCTTTGTCGGCATCTAGAATGGCGACAAGGGAAACCTCAGGTAGATCAAGTCCCTCTCTGAGAAGATTAATCCCGACAACAGTATCAAATTTTCCCAGCCTTAAGTTTCGGAGGATTTCGATACGGTCTAATGTATCGATTTCACTATGAAGATATTCGGCCTTAGTACCGGTTTCCACCAAATACTCAGAGAGTTTTTCAGCCATGCGTTTGGTTAACGTTGTGACAAGAGTACGTTCCTTTTTTTCAATTCTCTTCTTAATCTCTTCAACTAGATCATCTATCTGGTTGGCAGTACTTTTCACAATTATTCTGGGATCAACTAACCCCGTCGGACGAATGATTTGTTCAACAACTTGCTCAGCTGCATCCATTGCATAAGGTCCAGGCGTAGCAGAAACGTAAATCACATTTTGCATGTATTTCTCGAATTCATCAAAGGTCAAGGGACGATTATCATATGCTGAAGGTAGACGAAAGCCATAATCTACCAAATTCTTCTTACGGCTGTTATCTCCCCAGTACATCCCCTTGATTTGAGGAATTGTTATGTGGCTTTCATCGATAACCATCAAACTCTCTTCTGGGAAAAAGTCCAGAAGTACACTGGGTTTTTCACCAGCTTTTCTTCCATCCAGATGCCGTGAGTAGTTTTCAATTCCAGAACAGTATCCCATTTCACTAAGCATTTCTAAGTCGTAACGAGTACGCTTTTCTAATCTTTCAGCCTCAAAGATCTTTCCTCTCTTTCTCAACTCTCTGAGTCTGGATTCTAATTCTTCTTCTATCGTTGCCAGAGCACGCCTAACCTTCACGATAGGAGTTGTGAAATATTTGGCGGAATAAACATATGCTGAGCTGAGGCGTCTCACTGCTGTTCCTTTGAGCGGATCAATCTCTGAGATTTTTTCTATCTCATCTCCGAAAAACTCCAATCTAACTGCAACTTTCGAGTACGGAGGGAATATTTCAAGAATGTCCCCACGGACTCTAAAAGCGCCCGGTTTGAAATCAAAGTCGTTACGTTCATATTGAATGTCTACAAGATTGTCAATTGCCTTTTTTCTCGAAATCTTGTCCTTTTCCTTGAAGACAGCTATGGAGACCTTGTAGTCTTCTGGAGAGCTGCTTGGGTACATACATGAAACCGTTGCAACAACTATTACATCTTTTCGCGATACCAAAGCGTGGGCGGCTGAGAGTCTAAGTCTTTCAACCTCCTCGTTTATCGAAAAGTCTTTTCCAATATATGTGTCCGTAGGTGGCACATAGGCCTCTGGTTGATAGTAATCGTAATAGCTTACGAAGTATTCAACAGCATTATCTGGAAAGAACCTTCTGAGTTCACTTACTATTTGGGCAGCCAGTGTTTTGTTTGGTTCGATAATGATTGCAGGAAGCTGAAGCCGGTCTATGACGTGAGCTACTGTAAACGTATTATGAAGAAAGAGTCCTCCAGACCCAGCAAGGAATGTTTCATTCTCTTTAACTGCTATATCATAGACATGTTCTTTTTGATAACGAGTTTTGGAAATAGAAATTACGGGGGTCCACCTCACTCTGAGAAGTTTTTCTAGTTCTGCAATATTGTCTTCAGCTTTTTGAAGATGCGAAGTTATGAGGGCATAGTATTGTCGGGAGAGCTTTTGGAGCGTCTCAAATCGCATTCCAGGATTAATCTTGGAGGCTGGGAGCGGGAGATTTAAAGAGTGAATGATTTCTAAAAGGATTTTTCCCCTTTCTTCAAAGGGATGCTGCGCGAATCCATTTAGTGGGTTTGGCAGGGACTGTTCTTCTCTTAAGCTTTGTGCCGAAGAGCTGATTCTTTTGACTAATTTCGTGCTTGGAGACGGCCCTCCTCCAAAGCATGCTCGAGAAGGCAAGCCATAGATTTCGAAAAGCTCATTATAAGAAGAAGAGGGGCCTTCGAATTTTGTCATTGTTAATTGAAGCAGCTCTTTTTTCGCTTTCTCCAAGTAGTCTGGATCTAAACCTGCCCAGAACTTCAAATATTCTAGATCGAGTTTCTTAATTTCTTTTACTCTTTCTTTGAACTCTCGAATTAATTTTTCAGCCGTTTTTCGAGTAGGATTTCTCTTTCCAGATTCACACATTGAAATAAAGTTGTGACTCAAACTAGTTCTTTTTCCAAGCTGAGTTGTGTATAGATGAAGGAGTTGGCGAGTCTCTTTCAAAAAGCCTCCACATCCAGGGATAACATCCACATTAGAATGAGGAGTATGGTTTAGAGCTTTCTTTAGCTTGTCATTCTTCTCATTGGATCTAAAACCAATATGCTCAGCAAAAAGCAGTAGATTAGATTGGCATGATATTGAAACTTCATAATATCCTGTAACCTTTTGTTTGGAATTATAGGCTCTTTCTTTTGTTTCTCTTATTCTTGCCCAAATCCCCCATCTGGAAAGAGCATAGGCTAATTCGGATGCTAATTCTTGGCTTTTAGTTACAGCGAGTACTCCCCCTTTCTCGATCCAGCCGTCGCCTTCAAAATAGGCTTGGAGTAAAACGGACAGCTGTTTCAATGAAAGGCTGGGCCAAAAATAAGGAAGCCTTTTGATTTCTGCCTTAGATCCACATAATCTACTTAAAAGAGTAGCATAGACAATTCCATGGATTACTATATCTCTTGTCCTTTCTTTTCTTATTCCGTAAGACCAACCTAACATCCTGAGTGCTGCTATTATCTCACTCCTAACAATATGATTTATGTTACTGAGAATAGAATAACCTTTTTGGGAGTGACCTTCGGCTATATAATAGCCCAAAAGCTTCAAAAGACGAGTATTGATTTTCAATCTTGCTTTCAAGGAATTTCCTTTTGGAGGACTAGCTTTCCAAGGGATGATTTCAATAGTGGTTACTTCTCTAGGAGTCATAATATAATCAAATTCTTGACAGAGCTTTTTAAAAACCTTTAAAGGTAAGGAGGCGTTTTTCTTCCCCTTCATAATGGCATGAGTTTTTCCCCTAGGCGACTTGAAGTATTTCCCGAGAAAGTCATTGATTTTTTTACGACCATATTTCCTTATCATTTCCCTTAGGACTTCATCCCCCCTTATGTACAGCATTTCACCCTTAAGAAAATCCAGCAAATCTAGTTCCTTTAGTTCCTTTTCCGTGGGACAAGAGAGTTTCAAAGGTAGAGGCAAGTAATCTCTAGTTTTTATTTCGTCGGTCCTAACTAGTCTTAGCTTCCCGTTACGAAGTATATAGAAATTGTGGCCTTTTGTCACCAAAGCATGTCTGCCACAGCTGGTCTTAAGATAATACATTTCTGAAGGAGCTCGATGTTTTATGAAAGAGACAATCGGTCTCAGTTCAGTTTGGAGCTTCTCTGGATTTAGACTTAGAACAAGATACTCTCTCGTTCCAGGAGTGCAAATGGTCTCACCCTTTTGGCATTTATTCTTGGCCAGCTTTAGTTCCTTTTCTACTAGCTCTCCAATAGGTACTACCTTTGACGTGTAATTTTCATTGACTACAAAAACAGGCTCGCTATAATCAAGGCTTTTTCCAGAGCCCGTTACTCCTAGGAGAACATTCTGTCTTAGCCCCTTTTTTATACCGCTAACTAGCTTCT
>JBHLPJ010000009.1:0-18936 GCA_048939565.1 Promethearchaeota archaeon | reverse complement strand
AGACTGGGTTTCACGCCCATGCCGTTGGGCAACCTTCCTCTCAAAGAGAGCATCTTACCCAAAGCTTAATTACCAAGAAGTTATTTAAACACATCGAATCCAATTCCACCCTCTCGGGTGGAGTCTTCCTGCGGAGAAAAAGATAGATTAAGCTAGGATATACAAAGTCCGCGGGCGTTACTCCGAACGGAGACCGATTGGACCCAATCCAGAGAATGACCCAATGGATGGATGATAGATGGTCATTGAAATCATGAAGGAAATTAAAAAGACCGAAGAAGAAGCTCAAAAAATAGTTGATGGTGCTCAAGAGAAAGCCAAGGGCGAAAGAGCAGAATGGGACGATGCGAAACTGAAACTAGAGGAAGAAGTAGGAAGTGAGGCTTCAAAGAAGATAGAAGAGATTAGAAAGGACGCTCAGAAAGCTATTGATTCGGAAATCAAGCGGTTGGCTAAAAAGACCGATAAGGAGATTGAAGAACTGGAAGAAATCGCACGAAAGAATATGAATAAAGCCGCGGATAAGATTGTTGAATTCATCCTCACCGAAAGAAGCTAAAAGGAGTCTAAAATTATGAAAAAAAATAGCGCATCTTCCACTAATCCTAAACAGAAGATTGTTGATGATGCAGAAGAAAGAGCCAAGGAAATTTCCACTAATCTTAGACAGAAGATTATTGGTGATGCTGAAGAAACAGCCAAGGAAATTGTCAAAGAAGTCAAAAAAGAGAGACAAAGATTGATTAAAGAAGATCAAGAGGCATTTCAAGAAGTAATGGCCAAACGTCTCAAACAAGCAGAAGAAGAGGCTACTCTTCTTAGACAACAGCAACTGGCTGAGGGCAAAGTCTATGCAAAACGAAGGATCCTTACAACTAAGGAAGAATTACTGGAAAGTGCATTTGAAGAGGCCAAGAAGAAATTGGCCAAACTTACAAAGGAAGCAAAGTATGGCAAGACCATAGAAAGTCTCATTCTAAATGCTGCTATCAACCTAAATGGAGGAAAGCTAGAGGTTGCCTTCACCAGTGAAGGTGCTGAGGGAGGAGTGGACCTGAAGAAGATTGCAGATGAGGTAACAAAGAAAACCAAGAAGACAACGACGATAACAGCATCCAAGAGAAAGGTAAGCGCTACGGGAGGAGTCGTTTTAAGGACAGCTGATGGCAAAATTGAAGTTGATAATACGTTTGATACATTGCTTAACAGGCTTAAGCGAGAGCTTAGACCTACTATTGCTGGAATACTGTTCCAATCGATAGATAAAGAGGTCGAATCATGAAAATTGTGGTAGTGGGAGATACGGATACTGCTGTCGGATTGAAGCTTGCCGGAGTTAGCGATGCTTACGTGGCAAATGATCAGCAAGAGGCAGAGAACATAATCAAGAACCTCTCACAAACAGAGGATGTTGGTTTGATCGTAATAACGGAGAAGATTGGAAATCAAATTCGCCCTCTAATAAGAAAAATCTTAGAACAGGATTTGCCAATAATAGTAGAAATTCCAGACAAATATGGACCGGTGAGTGGGGAAACCGATATAATCCGAGATCTCATTAGAAAAGCGATTGGAATAGATTTGAAGAAGTAAACATAATGGTTAAGAAACTGGAAAACGGGTGAAGAATATGTCCCAAGTAGGTAGAATAATTAAAATCGCAGGGCCGTTGGTCGTAGCTAAAGGCATACAAGGCGTAAGAATGTACGAAGTATGTAAAGTGGGAAATGAAGAGCTCATAGGAGAAGTTAATAGAGTAGAAGAAGATATGAGTTTTATCCAGGTGTATGAGGAGACTGCAGGAATTAGGCCTGGCGAGAAAGTTGCTGCAACCGGCACTTCTCTATCCCTTGAGCTTGGACCCGGTTTATTAGGTCAATTATTTGACGGGATCCAAAGACCCTTGCCTGCGATAATGGAGGCAAGCGGAGATTTCATTCGAAGAGGGATTTTAGTATCGGCTTTATCCAAAGATAAGAAATGGCAATTCACTCCAAAAGTTAACAATGGCGACAAGGTTCAGGCCGGAGACATACTCGGAGTAGTTCCAGAAACTACTCTGGTGGAACACAGAATAATGGTTCCCCCAGGTGTAACAGGTGAGATTGCGAATATTGCTTCTGAAGGAGAATATACTGTGTTAGAGACTATAGCAAAAGTTAAAACTAATGGTGGAAAGGTCAGAGAGATTCCAATGATGCAGGAATGGCCAGTCCGTGCTGCACGACCATATAAGGAGAAAGTACCGACAGAGGTTCCTCTTATTACGGGCCAGAGGATTGTTGATACCTTCTTCCCAGTTGCTAAAGGAGGTACCTCAGCAATACCAGGGGGCTTCGGCACTGGGAAATGTGTAACTGGAGATACGCCTGTCTTACTGGCTACTGGAGATACTACTCCAATTCAAAGTATATATGAAGAGTCCCTGCAATATGATGGATATGTTTTGAAAGATTCAGAAAATGAAACGCTTATCCAGCTGAAAAAACCGATCCTCATTTTGTCATTTGATGGAGTAAGTTATGTTCCTCGCGAAGCCACTCATATCTATAGAGGACGGACCGGTGAAACAGTCAAGATAACTACACGAACACAACGAAGTGCAAAAGTCACTCCTGTTCACAAGCTCTTTCGATTTAACGGAGAAGCTATTGAAGAAGTTGAAGCTCAAAAACTACGTGTGGGTGACTATCTAATAGTTCCAAGGAAATTGGACATTTCTGGCGAAACCACTAGGTTTGATCCTTATGAAATCGATCTTTCCCTTCGAGTTGTGGATCCTCAAGCTATTCAGCAAATGCTACAACTGATCCGAAATCTCAAGAAGCACATGACTCTTAAGACGCTCGCAAAGCGACTGAATGTATCGTATGATGTCCTTATAGGTTATTGGAAAGAGAAGAATAATCCAACGTTGGGATTTCTTGACAAATTGACAAGAATCGCCGGAGTTCCTCGAATTTCCGTTGAATTGGTTAAGGCTGAACGCCATTCTGAGCCTTTCATTATTCCGAGTTGTCTTACCAAGGAGCTTGCTGAATGGTTAGGGTTGTTTGTTGCCGATGGACACATTAAGGGAGCTTATGGAGGCATCTATTTATATAACACAGATGAGCAGATCCTAGAGCGATTCAAGGAACTGTCGCTGATCGTTTTTGATTCCGAAGTAGAGTTTGGACAAGACGCATCTGATCGCACACCTTTTGCCTACATTCGTAATGCGACTCTCAAGAAGTTCTTGTATCATCTTGGCATTCCAGACACAGATAAAACGTACAATATCCGAATTCCATCGTGCATCCGCACGGCTCCGGAGGACTACTTGGTACACTTCCTGGGAGGATACTTTGCGGGTGATGGCTGGTTCTCTCGATATACTGTAGGTTTCAGTACTGCTAGTCTTTCACTCTACAGCGATCTAGGGTACCTCTTGACACGCTTTGGTGTGCTATACCGAACTCGAATGAAGGATGAATCATATGTTATTGAACTAGATGGCAGAAGTGCTGAGCATCTCTCTGAGATTTTCTTTTTACACGGAGTATATCAATATTCTAAGCTTCAACCACTTTTTGAATACGCTAAACAAAGCGTTAAGCATTTTGCAGGCCTGGATGTGGTGCCTATTGGTCAACAGCTACTAATTAGACTTCAATCCCAAGGCAAGAATTCTCAAGGCCAGGACATATTCCGAAAAACAAGTGGAATTCGCCTAAGAAACTATACTAAGCAGGGTGAAACTCCATCCTTAGGCACAGTTAGGCTTATTACCGAAATACTGGATACCCACGAAACTCGAATCGATCCTGAGATTCTGAAGAAGCTACAGGACATTACGAAAGCTTCTGAACACATTTACTTTGATAGAATTGCAAAAATAGAAATTGAAGAAGAGGATATTCCAGTCTTTGATATTACTGTAGATGAAACCCACAATTTTGTCGGGGGTATTCTACCCTTCACACTCCACAATACAGTCATGCTTCACCAGCTTGCTGCTTGGGCAGATTCAAACATTATTGTTTATGTTGGTTGTGGGGAACGAGGAAATGAAATGACGGAGGTTCTTGAGAAGTTCCCAACGTACAAGGATCCACGATCAGGCGAACCGCTCATGAATAGAACGGTATTGATAGCGAATACATCGAATATGCCTGTAGCTGCGCGAGAGGCAAGCATTTATACCGGCATTACCATGGCTGAGTACTTCAGAGACATGGGATACGATATTGCGCTTCAGGCAGATTCTACATCCAGATGGGCAGAAGCGCTACGAGAGATTTCTGGAAGATTAGAAGAAATGCCCGGTGAGGAAGGATATCCGGCCTATCTTGCCAGCAGATTAGCCGAGTTTTACGAACGTGCAGGCAGGGTAAAGACACTGGGTACAGAGCCAAGAATGGGTTCGGTTTCAGTGACGGGGGCGGTAAGCCCTCCCGGCGGAGACTTTTCTGAGCCTGTCACCCAGGGTACGCTCCGTATAATCAAGACATTCTGGGGTCTAGATACTGACTTAGCTTACAGAAGACACTTCCCAGCGATTAATTGGTTGACCAGCTACTCACTCTATCTTGAGAATCTGCAGGAATGGTATAACAGAATCGGAAAACGGTGGAATGAACTACGTGAGGAAGCTATGGCCATCTTAGAAAAGGAAGAAGAGCTCACAGAGATTGTCCAACTTGTAGGTCCAGATGCATTACCAGAATCGGAGCGAGTTATGTTGGAATCAGCTCGGATAATAAGAGAAGATTATCTTCAACAAAGTGCGTTGCATCCAATAGATACTTTCTGTCCGATGGAGAAGATGTATAGAATGTTGGAAATAATCCTGAAGCTTCATCATAGTATGAGAAGATCGATTGACAGAGGAGTATCCATCAAAGACATCTTGGAACTGCCAGTCATAGAAAGAATAGCTAGGATGAAAATCGTACCATATGAAGACAGGAAGAAAATGCAACAGACATTCAATGAAATAGAAAAAGAAGTTGACAATCAATTCAGTGAACTCGTCTCAAAATCCGCCATCTAGAATCGTTTCACTTGCCTTTTTCATCATTTTTTGATAGATATTCTGCAACTTCTTTTGCCCATATTCCAGTGTTTTCATTCTTACTAATTCTATCCAGATACTTTTCCCACGTTATATCGAGAGCCTTTTTCCAATTATCGAATGCAGTAAGCAAGTTTTTGTAAGCCGATTCATGATCGACGCAAAAGCTTTCCTTTCCTGTAATTACCCCACCACAGATAGGACAAGACATTATTTTCTCGCCTTTTTCTTCCCTTTATCAGAGGTTTTTCTACCGGGACAATCTAGCCAGTTGACGCACATATTCCAGGGTCTACGACCTTTTTGTATTACTCGGGCCGTAGGATACCCACAATGACGGCACTCTTTGTTCAAAGGTTCCAAGGATCCTTTTTGAGGCAATGGAAAGCTTGCTTTACATCCACCTTCTCGGTAATTAGAACAGCCCACAAAACGTTTGCGAGTTCTTCTTGAGATGATTATGGTTAATTCCCCCGTCTCACATACAGGGCACTTTCCTAGGACTCGTTGCTGCTGCCAAAGCTTCTGCAGTGCATCCGTTAGTTCGGCCCCTATTTCGCCCTCTCTGAATTTGAACTTCTCCAAGATCGGTTTTAATGTATTTACCGTACTCAAAAGTACCTCGGTTCTGTTTTTCCTCCCGTTTTGTATATCATCCATATCTCGTTCTAAACCCCTTGTTAACTCTGGAGAGAGAACATCTGGACAGTATTTTTCTAATACGCCTACAACAGAAGATCCTAAATCAGTTATGATAATAGGCTGTCCTCTGATATAGCCTCGTCTGAAGAGTATGTCGATTATTCCTGCTCTTGTTGCTTTAGTTCCAAGCTGTTCTTCTTCCATCAGCTTCAAAAGTGAACTAGGATTGTATCTGGAAGCGGAAGAAGTAAATCTCTCGTCAGATTGTAAATGACTTAGGAAAAGCTTCTGTCCTTCCTCCAACGGGGGCAGAAGTACTTCATCGGTTTTGGCGTAGGGCTCATAAAACTTCAACCAACCCGGTGATAAGATCTCTCGTCCTCTAAGAGAAAAAGTGTGTTCGCCAAAGTCAATGGAGGCCGTAACACTTAGTTTGATTGCCGATTCACCAAATATAGCCATGAATCTTCGAACTATGAGATCGTACAAGCGTTTTTCAGGCCCACTCAAGTCTTTCTCAGGCAGATTCCCAGTTGGATGAATGCATGGATGTGCTGGATCATCTTTCTTACCTTGGTTGGGAAGAAGATTCTCCAATTTAAGAAGCTCATTGGCTAGTTTCTCATAATCTGGATTTTTTACCAGAGCCTTCAGAATTTCGCGGCTGTTAACTGAAGGGGGAATCTTTTGACTACTAGTTCGGGGATAAGATATCAGTGCGGCGAGATATAATCTCTCAGCAATATTTAGTGTTCTACTGGGTGTGTAGCCAAAAAGACTATATGCAGCTACTTGTAATCCACCAGTGTCAAAAGGAATGGGAGGTTTTTGCTTATATTCTCTTTTGTTTATCGAGGAGATGATACCTTCTTGACCTTTACAATCTTCTACTACTCTTTCCGCCTCATCCTTGATCCAGATCTTGCTTTTAGAATAGATTAACGGAAAAACCTCATTATTAATTGCTGCTTCGGCACTTATCGTCCAATAAGGTACAGGAACGAAGGTACGAACCTTTCTTTCTCGTTCCATAACCAAGGACAAAATTGGGCCCTGAACTCGACCAGTGCCAATAGTGTGATAGTATCCTGATATATTTTTTTGAGACAAAGTTAAGGCACGAGTTAGGTTTATCCCAAACAGCCAGTCCACCTCGTGGCGGGTTTTTCCTGCCTCAACCATGTTGTAGTCTAGATGTGGAGATATGTTTTCATATGCTTTGATTAGATCGTCTTTAGTAAGTGTTGAGAATTTCATTCTCTTTGCCTTTTTGGAGGCGTCTACACCACATGCGTATTTTAGAATACAATATCCGATCAGGCTTCCTTCTAGATCGTAGTCGCATGCATTTATGAAGGTAGACGCATTCGCTGCCAGTTTTTCTATTACTTCAATGAAATTCTTTGTGTTGGAAGCCCTCCTACTCACTTTATATGAAGGTTTCCAAGTTATATTGAAGGTAGGATAGATCCACCCAGTTCCTCTTTGAGTCAGGTTGTAAAGATGACCCAATGCAGAGACTAGAAAGATCTCTTCCTCATCTCTTGATACTCTGAAAAAGGTAACGCCGTTTTCAGTGTGTTCCTCTAAAGTCTTGTTTTCATCTAGAGATTTTGCAATACGTGAACAGGCCGTTGGTTTTTCGGTGATTATCAGTGTGGTCATAGTGTCACCTTCCCTTTTGATAGGAATAGTGTCTAGCTGAAACATCTTAAAAGTCTTCTTTTCTAACATTAATTATTGGTACGTTCGTAGTTTCAAGTATCCATTCAACAATCTCTTTGGCAATCTCCAGCTTTTTTCTTTTTTCAGTTGGGGCAATGACATCTTTGTCCAGAAAGGGTTTAGAATATTTTCCAAGTATTGGACCAAAGTCCATCCCAGCAAGCAGTATTTGGGTGGGTTTTGCTGCTTCCACAAGGCAAACAGCACGATCTCCGTCCGTGAAGCCACCGGCATTTATAAGCGGTGTCGATGGTATGGATTGAACAGTACCAATGACTCTATTGGCCACCCGGGGAACGTATTTTTTGACGAGATCAATGTTGTCTCCATGGGCGTGAACAGCAAATATGGTACCTAACAAGTTTAGTTGAGCAAGAATATCTGCATCTAATCCATCCAGATCAGTAACAACAATGCTGGGTACAATATCATGTTCGAGCAAAGCGTATGCCGCCCCATCGGCTGCCACATGAATGAGAGACCGGGAGGTATATTTTTTCGTAATCATTGAGATATCGCTAGGTAGTGATGGGCCGGCACCGTATATTATTACACTTTTATTTTCAAGAATGGGTTTAACTTTCTCAAACGTTAATCCTTGTTTTTCAAGCAATCTATGCAAGATTCTTTCAGCCCTCATATCCTCTTCTAGAGAATAACCAAACGTCTTTCGGATCTGTGGGTACCACTTTCTCAGAAAAACCCTACCACGAAACAAGATGTTGGGAGTATTGTCAAAATCCATTTTTTGGTCACACATTGTCTTGATGCGCTCTGTGCTTGAATACAGCCATATACATACACTCATCAAGCGGAATATACATCAAATCGGATGGGGTCGGTTCATCGGTAAACTCAACAGGTGCGCCCCTTATTAAGACTGCAGGAACTCTTTCATCCGCCTCGCCCATCAGCACTTCAGCAGCCGATGCCAAATTGTCCGCTGTGGCCCTTCGTGTAATCTGAAGGGGTCTTCCAAATATGTCAGGATGGCCCCGTTCATCAGTTACAGGCATTATACCTGAAACACCAATACATAGTCCAACCGTTCCAAGACGCAAAGGTTGTGTTCTACTGTCTGCAATTATCACACCAATCCGTTTTCCTGTTCTCTGAAATGCATCGATTCTTAATTCATTGGCGTTTTGTGTAGGATTTTCTGGAAGTAGAGAGACATAACCAAGAGGAGCATTACTCTTATCAATTCCGGCATTCGCCATGAATACTTTATTCTTGATTGTAAGTAGAACATGAGGAATACCACCAAGAATCATATCGGCTTCACGTATTATTAGTTCGGCAATCCCGGGTTCTAGCCGATATTTTGCCGCAAGTTCTCTGGCGCGTTTTGAAGGCTTTATTTCGTCTAGCTTAACCAACCTCCCTTGTGCTGTACCCAGCGCAGTTTCAGCGATAACCAAGATATCCTTATCTTCAAGCTCAATACCATCACGACTTAATGTATCTAATATTACTCCTAGAATGTCATCCTCTGGTTTGATAACTCTTGTTTTTATGGGGAACAGTTGCATTTTGCATCACTCAGATTCTCTGCTGATATGTTCATTGAAATCGGATTTATCAGCTATTTAGTGAACTCTCAATACTCTTTTCTCAGTGTAGCCTGAGATTACTTTCATGTATCCTTTAAGTGAGGAATCTAATTCTTTGTCCCCCGTGTCTATTCGAAGCACGGGTGTTGTTGAGAGTTTGTACGGCGTTGCAATAACAAGTATGTTCTTTAATCCAACTCTTTTGATAACCTCTGGACTTATCTGTTGATTCCCTCTGCCAAATATGAAGCCCTGGTTCCCTATTGGAGTAATTATTATCTTGACGCTTTTTCCACTAATCGCTTTAATTATCTGTTTCTCATTGACATCTTTTGTAACAATCTGTTTATTCTCAATCAAATCCACACCTAGAGGTGTTTTTTCTACCTTTAGGAGATCAGTTATCGCCTTTAGAGTTGTACCAGGACCCAGAATATAGAGTATATTTGGTTCCATCTCTTCAATAATCCTTCTTGCAATTGCCTCCTTATCAAGCTCATCATCACGCGTAATCGGACTTGCAACCTTGACTCCCTGCAAATAAATCGGTTCATAAGGAACAAGGGCATATCCTTTTAATGAGACTGAAAGCCTTCCTTCTCTAAATGCAACTTCATCAATATCAACAACCTCTTCTTCTCTGAGAGGAAGCCCTCCTTTGAGATATCTAATTGTGATTCGTGCAGCGGCTATAGGCGTTGTAGCAAAAACGGCACTATGCATCTTAACTCCAGCAGGAATCCCAATAATCGGTATCTTCTTGTCTATGGCGTCAATAATATCTGCGCCGGTTCCATCGCCCCCACAGAATAACAGTAAGTCAACAGATGACTTTTGCATGGCTTCTGCTGCATTCTTAGTATCTTCGGCTGTTGTCCTTTCAGCAGATATTGTGTCTATAACAGTCGGATCGAAACCACATTCTCTTGCTTCTGTTTCGCCCATTTCCTTTGGACATGTAATAAGTTCAATCATATCCTTTATGGAACTTAATTCCCTTAAGGTCTCCTTTGCCCTATCCGGTGAAACAGGTTTGGCACCCAGCGATATCGCTTTTTTGACGATCTCTATACCATCTGTGCCCTTAAGGCCAACGCTGCCACCCATTCCTGCAATTGGATTGATGATCAACCCTAATCTTTTGCTTTTGTTCATAGTTCTGCACCCATTGAAGTAGGAGAAGCAAGATAGAGAAAGACTTTCTGATATTGAAAAGATGTTGAAATAATTTGACAGATTCGAGCAAAATAAATGATTTTAGAAGTAGGAATAAGGCTATTCTTGCTCTTTCTTTACTTCCTCCTTAAGCAACTCCGCATATTGTTCGGGCGTCATCAGCGCAGATAGTTGCTTATCTAATTCTTCTGCTTGTATAACAACAAGCCAACCCTGACCATAAGTATCACTATTAATTAGCTCTGGGCTATCTTCTAAAGCCTTATTTACATCTACAACTTTGCCCTTCACAGGAGCATAAACTTCTGAAGTTGCCTTTACAGATTCTACGGAGGCAAACTGTGCAGCCGAGGCCACTTTGCTTCCCGCTTCAACAGTTTTGTCCTCAGCATCAATGTACTCGACATAGACTATATCTCGAAGCTGTTTCTGTGCATAATCTGTAAGCCCTACACGAACACTGTTACCCTCAACTTTTGCCCACTCATGAGTCTTTGTATAGTAAAAACCTTCAGAGATTTCATAATCGCCAACTTTCACCCATAATCCTCCTCCAATTATTTAATCAACTTAGTAGGAGAAACATCTAACTTAAAAATTTTTTATGGAAACGAAAAGAGAATAGGCGAACTGTGCAAGCGATAGTCACATTAGACAGTTCATCTTGATAGTCTCAAGGAGGCTCCATCCGATAGGGTGGAGTAGTTTACAACTGTGTGGCACGTGCCTTTAATCTTCCCAGCATTTTACGGGGACCAATAACCTCTGCTAGCCGTCTCTTACCGTGGATGGCCACACGTACCATTGTTCCACTAGTACGCCAGTCACGCTTGACATATCCGAGAGCAACACCTTGCCCTCGAGGTAATAACGGAGAGTAGTTACCACTTGTCGTCTCACCGATTTTTTCACCACCATTAAAGATATCGTAGTGAGGGCGGGGAATACCTTTATCGATCATTATTAGTCCAACACGAAATCGTTTTACTCCCTCTTCCTTCTGTTTTAGAAGAGCTTCACGACCAATGAAATCCTCTTTTTTCAGTTTAACCACAAATCTAAGTCGAGCTTCCAGAGGTGTTGTTGTTTCATCAATATCGCTACCGTGAAGGGGCATTCCTGCTTCTAATCGTAAAGTATCTCTTGCACCCAAGCCAATTGGCAGTATTTTGAATTCCTTGCCTGCATTTAGAATCTCTTCCCAGAGGCGTATAGCATCTGGAGGTCTTGTTAGAGGAACATTCCGCTGGGAAATCTCAAACCCATCTTCACCAGTATAGCCAGTTCTTGTTGCAATAACTTGATGACCAGCCAGTTTTGTAATGATTGTATCACCGAAAGAAGAGTATCCGCTCAAGTCATCATCTGTTAGCTTTTGGAGCGTAGCAACAGCCTTCGGACCTTGAACTGCAAATTGAGGAGTAGAGTCCGATATATTCTCCATCTTAACATTGTAGCCTTTCCCATGAGACTTGAACCAGTCAAAATCCTTTTCCTTGTTGGCAGAGTTGACGATGACAAAGAATTGTTTTTCATCTAGTTTATAGATAATCAGATCATCAATTATGCCCCCATCCTTGTTGCAGATGGTTGAGTATTGTCCTTGACTAGGACTAAGTTTGAAGACATTGTTTGTAGTCACATAATTCAGAAAATCCTCAGCATCCGATCCACTAAACATAAAACGTCCCATGTGCGTAACATCAAAGATTCCCACCCCTTGTCTTACAGACATATGTTCGGTAACAATTCCGGTCTCATTATACCAAATTGGCATGTGATATCCAACAAATTCTACCATTTTAGCTCTTTCAGCATGCCAGTCATGTAGATGGGTAAATCTCAGTTTTTTCCCCATAGGACAGACTTCCCTAAAATCGGTATGAATCTGGATAAGTTTGATAGCATTATATAAGTAAACTAACTAAAAGCTTTTTGAGTTCGACCAAGAGGTCGTTGCGATTGACAGTAGATGGGGAAATAGCAAAGATAAGGATTGGAGATTCCTGCCCTGTTAAGGTCGTGGGGATTATCAACTGTTCACCGGATTCGTTTTACAAGCCTTCGATTAAGTTGAAAGACGATGAGATAGCTAATCTTGCTTTGAAATTGATTGAGGAGGGCGCAGAAATCATCGATGTTGGTGCAGTCTCAACAGCCCCTCCAGAAATATATGGAAAACCCCAGAAAGTTTCACCTTCTGTTGAAAAAGAGCAGATAACCAGGGCAATACCGATTATAAAAGATGTAACTGATGTTCCAATTTCAGTCGACACACAGAGAGCAGAAGTTGCAGAAGCTGCTTTGAAACTTGAAGCTTCGATAGTAAATGACGTTAGCGGTCTTAAATCCGACCCAAGTATGGCAAGAGTAATATCAGAATATGGAGCTGCGACAATATTAATGGCTGCAAAGGAAAAACCAGGTGATGTTGGCACTGTCAAATCGATAATTAGAGAATTAAAAAGTAGTATTTCAATAGCCCTGGAGAACGAAATAGATGAAGCCAAAATCGTTATAGATCCAGGCATTGGTTTTGGAAAAGATCATCGTCTTGATTTGAATATCATTAAGAATCTAGTTGAATTTCGGATATTAAGGAAACCTATCCTCATTAGCTTGTCGAGAAAGAGTTTTATTGGCAGAGTACTCGAAATAGAAAGGCCTGAAGATCTTTTGGTAGGGAGTCTCGCTGCAACAGCTATTGCGGTTTACAATGGGGTTCATATGATCAGAACGCATGATGTAGGGAATACTGTAGAAGTTGTGAGAGTTGCAGAGGCCATAAGAGATCAAACTTGACTAAAATAATAAATAGAGAGGAATTATGTTTCTTAGTTCCAAGGGGCGAAGCTTCGAAGGACAAAATGGTGTGATTTACATGTATAGGAGATTAGTACTGTGCGATTTTGACGGTACAATTGTGGAATTTGATACAGTTGAATACATTCTTGAGGAACTTGTTCCTGATAGCTGGAGGATATTCGATGAACAGTTGGAACGAGGCGAGATCACTCTCGCAGAATGCATGAAGAAAGAAGTTGCAATGATTAAGAAAACAAGGTCCGAGATAATAGACCTGGTCGAAGGCGCAAAGATAAGATCAGGGTTTAAAGATTTCATCGAGTACTGCAGACTTAACGATATCCCTATATCGATAGTTAGCGCAGGGCTTGATTTCGTAATAGAGCACATACTAAGAATCAACAACGTTGGTGATATCCCCATTCATGCCCCAGTCGCAAGATGCTATGGAAAGAGAGGAATAGTTCTTTCCTTCGAACATCTTCCTGGAAATGGAGACTTTAAAGAAGGTATAGTTGAGAATTTCAGGGAGATTGCCATGAATGTTTCTTACATAGGAGACGGTATTGGGGATTACAATGCTGCAAGAGCAGCAGATTTCGTATTTGCTATAAAAGGGGGTAAACTAGCCAGCTTCTGCAAGAAACAAGGACTAAGTCATCTCGAAGTAATTGATTTTAACGACATAATTAGCTATCTTGCTGAATCGAATAAAGTGGATTGAAACCCAACCTGATGGATTTTGCTAATTAGTAGGCAACCTATAGTGATGCTCCATAAGGTGACGGTAGTGTTCAGGTGGCATAAGAGAACGAAATGCCCGTTCCACCACTTCACTTAGAGCAGGATGAATATGCATTCCGCTAATGATCGGTTCAGCACTTTGCTCAGGAGTATACATTAGGTTAATTACTTCCTGTATAAGGACAGAGGCTTGTGGTCCGATGATGTGAGCTCCCAAGATTTTCATGGTTTCTCTTTCAACGATGATCTTAGCGAAGTAGTCCTTTACACCCATAGCGTCTCCCTTACCAGTGTCTTGATATCTATGAATCCCGATTAATATCTTGTCATCCCCATATTTCTCTATAGCTTCCTTCTCTCTGAGTCCCACGCTCGCAATTTCGGGATGCGTGAAAACAGCGTGCGGTATGGCATGATAGTCCACCTTTAGCTCGCTTTTCAGTACGGCATTGGAATAGACTAGCGTTGACTCATAATTTGCAACATGTTTGAAGAGGTGTTTCCCATTAGCATCACCCAGTGCCCAGATGTTTGGTTGTGAAGTCTCCAGATGTTCGTTAACAACAATCCAACCGCCTTTATCTACCTTAATTCCACCCTTTTCCGGATTAAGTATGTCTATGTTTGGACCTCTTCCTGCCGCAACCAGTATTTCCTCTGCTGTTACCTCCACCTCCTCCTCATTCCCCCTGTTAAACGCAACTAGTTTCTTCCGATTTGCCGATAATTTCTCTGCGCTAAGAACCTCATGATTGGTAAGGATTCTCATGTGTTTTTGTAGCTCCCTTTTTGCCAACGCCGAAACCTCTGGTTCCTCTTTTGGGAGGAATTGAGGATTTCTTCCAATAATGGTTACGTCTGATCCCATGGCTGAGAAGAAGTGACCATATTCTGCGGCTATGTATCCTCCACCGATGATACCCACGCTTTTGGGCAGCCGATCTATCTTGAGAATCGTATCACTGGTGTGATAGCCCACATCTTCAAGACCTTCTACAGGTGGGATCTTGGGTTTTGAGCCTATTCCGAGAATAATGAACTTCGAAGTTATGGTCTCATTGGCCACCTTTAACGTGTATGGAGCAATAAACTCAGCAATATCGCGGTAGTAGTCTATATTTTCGGAGTGAGAAAGGCCTTCTCCTATCTGGTTTATATCGGGATAGATAATATTCCGCATTCTCTCCATGACTTTCTGAAAATCTATTTTCTCAATTCTGGCCTCTATGCCAAACTCCCCTGCCTTTTCTATCGTTCTCACCATATCGGCAGAGTATGTCAATATCTTAGTAGGTATACAGCCTCGAGTTAAACAGATTCCACCCGGTTCATCCTTATCTATAACAGCGACCTTAAGATTCGGATTCTGTTGAATCATAGCATCTACAATACTCATTGCGGAGCCCGATCCTATTGCTATCAAATCGTATTCCTTCAATTCAAACCATCCTTGATCTATTGATTAGGGAGAAAAGTGTGAAGCCAAATAAATACTTTTTCGGCGATTGCTAGCAGCATTATTAGTAAATTATATTAAAGACAAAATGATTTTGGTAGATGCAACGAGATTAGTTGGTGTATAGATTGGTTTTAAAAGCGCCCTTCATGGGAACTTCAGGAGGCGTTTCATCGGAACATCCAATGGCTTCCATCGCAGGTATGAAAGTCCTCTCTAGTGGTGGTAATGCAGTTGATGCAACCATAGCTACAAGCTTGTCATTAGCCGTTACACAGCCCCATTTAGGTTCTCTGGGCAGTGACTTTTTTGCACTAATCTACGAGTCATCAAGTGGTAAAATTCATTGCCTGAATGCGAGTGGTTGGAGTCCAAAAAGGCTTACGCTAGAGTATTTGGTGGATAAAGGATTTAGACACATACCAGTAGAATCTCCACACTCTGTGGTTGTACCGGGTATGATCGACGGTCTGCGTATGGCCCATGAGAAATTTGGAGCATCCGAGTTTAAAGGACTATTTGAATACCCGATTCTACTGGCCAAAAAGGGATTTCCAGTCAGCCACGGACTTTCGAGAGCCATAAAAGTCAATGCGTCAAAGCTACTTAGCAAAGCTGGCCAAGATCTCTTCTTCAGAGGGGGAAAACCCCTCGAAACAGGCGAGGTCTTGATTCAGAAATCATTGGCAAAGACTTTTGAAAGTTTGGCGTCTAATTCACGCTGCTTTTATGAAGAATGGGTATCAAAAAGCCTGTGCAGCTTCATAAAAGCTAAGGGCGGAGTGCTGGAAGTCGATGATTTTGAGGATTTTACTGCAGAGTGGGTTGACCCGTTGAAGGTTAAATATAGAGGTTTTGATATTTATGAGATGCCGCCAAACACCCAAGGGGCTACAACTCTCCAGATTCTCAACATTTTGGAAAATTTCGATCTAGCTGATTCTAAACCGTTTGACGCCGATAGAGTTCACCTATCTGTTGAGGCTGCCAAAAGAGCATATATAGACAAGAATCGGTATCTTGCAGATCCTCGTTTCACCCAAATGCCTTTAGAAGAGATTTTATCAAAAAAATATGCAAAGGAACTTGGAAAAGCCATCGATCTGAATAGCTTATCTGTAGAAGCTTCTCTAAAACCCCTTGACACTACGAATTTTGTAGTGATTGATAAATGGGGAAACGTTGTATCAGCTATCCAAAGCATCTTCTACCATTTTGGATCAGGTTTGTTGGATCCAGATACAGGCATTGTTTTAAACTCAAGAGGTTCCTATTTCAACTTCAAAGGTCCTAACAAGCTCGAGCCGAGGAAAAGACCTTTACACACGCTATCGTCCGTTATTGTAACATCAGATGAAGACGAGGTGTGGGCCTTGGGAATGAGCGGAGGAGATTTCAGGCCACAACAGCACATATTGTTATTGACGAACCTATTCGATTATGGTATGGGTCTCCAAGAAGCTGTTGAGGCACCAAGGTTCCTCTGGACTGGAGGAAAAAAGGTATTGCTGGAAAAGGGATTCAAAGATTTGCAGAAACTCAAGAAAATCGGTCACGAGATATTACCTCGAGAATATCCAAGCAGAACCGGTGTAGCTCACTGCTGTATCAAAAAAGGAAATGTCTCAACACTCTCAGCCGATATAAGAGGAGACGGGGTTTCAATTGGAGAGATATCATAGGATCAATCTTTCTTCGTGTCTGTCTCCGCACAAGTACTCCTTTTCTTTGGATTACGATAATTCAAGATCTCCAAAAATATCGACTAATAGGAATTTAAGGAAAGTTCGTAAACAGCCAGGTCGATTTTCTTTCCCCATGGGGTATTAACTGCAGTCTCTTCTTTTAATCTGAAACCATTTCTTTCATAGAATCTTTTGGCATGAGTCTCATTCTTTCCAACATTTGCAGTAATTGTTTTTACTCCCTTTTTTCTTTCATCGTCAACTATTTTATGAAATAGCTGAGTTCCAATCCCTTTTCTCTCATGTGGAGGAAAAACCACAATACGATCAAGCTCTGTAACTTGATCATCGTGGTGAATTATCTGAGCAAAACCCACCATTTCATCATTTTCAACTGCTACATAAAAAGTAGCTTTTCCCGAAAACAGTGCCTTTAGCAATGTTTCTTCCGCCAGAGCTTTCTTTGCATACTCATCGGGGATGCCGAACTTGGCAATGTTATCCTGGTAAATCTTGCTATTCCTGTCCTTCAAGAACATGGAGAACTTTTTGCTCAAATCCTTTATATCCCTCTCATCTGCCTTTTTAATTGAAACCATAAACCGGCACCTTCACGATATATTTCTACCTCAACTTCTGGAGGAGGGCTTAATCAACGTTTTTTGCCAAGTATTTTAGTCGTCTCAACATTGGAATCAAAGCAGAGTCTTTTCTGCCCAACTTTTTCAGATGCCAAACAACAGCAACAGGTCCTACAAAGGTGCGGGGGGTGGGATTCGAACCCACGAAGCCGTCCGCGGTTTTTTATTCCTCTACGGCACAGGATTCTGAGTCCTGCCCCTTAGACCTGACTCGGGTACCCCCGCAATACTAAGAACTAATTTTCACTTCATACTAAAGCATTACGGTAGGTATCTGCTGGAACATATGTTCTAACGACATTATGCCTAAGACCAAACTGCCCATTACCGCAACCGAAACGAAATTTCACGGTATTCTGGCTCGTATACATTCAAATAGAAGTTCGAAGTATCGAGTTCGTATGTCTTCTGCTGTGATAAAAGACTTGAATGACGCAGGGGAAGAAGGTCAGTACTTTGCGGCTACCTGTTCACATGTGAATGAAACAGATGAAATAGATGCCTGTGCGAAAAAGCGTCTTGCCTGGCTCAAGAAGATGCATAAGAAAGGCTTGAGAGTAAAGGTTGCCTTTTTAGCTGGTAAGCCAGCCGGTTTCCTTCACTTGATTCCAATTGAGTACTCCACTTGGGGACCGATTGGAAAAGACCTTATGGTCTTACCCTGTATGTATGTCCTCGACAAGTGGAAAACCAAGGGCTTAGGAAAGGCATTGCTTCAGGCAGCAGAGGAAGAAACAAAAAAACAGGGGAAGAAGGCCCTTGTTACCTACGGATATTATGGCGACTTCTGGTTCATGCCTGCCAAATTCTTCGAGAAGCGCGGCTTTTCAGCTGTCGCACGTAAGAAAGTTACTAGTGAGGGGGAAAAGGACTTTTTGGGAGATGAGGCTATCCTCTGGAAGTTGTATGATGTAACAGCCAAACCTCCCCAATTTCTTAACCGCAGATTCGATTTCAAGCCAGTTGAGGGGAAGGTAGTGCTAGATCTCTTCTCGAATGTTTTTTGCAAAGAGATAGAAGCCCAGAGGGTGAGAGAAGTCGTAAAAGAGTTTGGTGATAAAGTAATTCTGAACGAGTATCCGTCGGAGAATCGGTCCGTTCTTATGCAATATCAGATTTTCAGGGCTATATTCATTAATGGGAAAGAAATCGGTTGGGGCTGTGAGGCACCTAGAGAGGGTATCAGGAAGGCGATTAAAGAGGCTCTTGAGGATATTAAAGGCTCGTGATTTGCTAGAACATATGTTCTAATAGGAGATATAGTATAGAAGCAGAAACATGTCCATACTAGGAGAGAGGTGTGAGTATGGAGCTTCCTGAATTGACTATTCTTGCTAATCAGATGAGAAAAGAGCTTATGGGAAAAATGGTTTCTGATATTGAGGTTACTAATCCCAAGTGTTTGAACGTATCTCTTAAGCGGTTCCGTACTGCTGTCATTGGTAAAGAATTC